>NZ_JBFRER010000062.1:0-41353 GCF_052114405.1 Streptomyces sp. M-16
CCGGTGGGCGCCGGTGGGCGCCGGTGGGCGCCGGTGGGCGCCGGTGGGCGCCGGGGACCGCCTGGGGCCCGGGCGGCCCCGGCGGCCCACCCGGCCACGGCGCGAATCATTGGGCCGCATGGGTGATCGGCGATAACCCCTGGACGCGGGGGCAGTTGATCAGGACGTCCCGCCGGGGACAGCTCATGCGACAGAAGGATCCACAATGCTCAAGAAGCTCATGGCCACCGCCGCGGTCACCGCCTCCGTACTGGGCACGGGCGCCCTCGCGGCCTCCCCGGCGATGGCGATCGGGAACGACAACGGCGTGAACACCGTCAACGGTAACGGCGCCTCGCAGATCTACGGCAACCAGGAGACCAAGGGTGCGATGAGCCCGCAGCTCAGCGCGGTCCAGGGTTCGCTGAACAAGCTCTGCATCGGCCTGCCCGCGAAGGTCAACGCCCAGTCGATCCTCGCCGCCCTCAACATCGGCGTCCAGGACATCAACGTCCTGTCCAACCCGCAGAACCAGCAGTGCACCGAGAACTCCACCCAGGCCAAGGGTGACGAGTCGCTGTCGCACATCGTGGACAACATCCCGGTCCTGTCCGGGAACCTGTCCGCCGGCAGCTGACCCCAGAGGCATCCGGAACGGCGTGACGGCCACGGTCGTCACGCCGTTCCCGCGTTTCCGGAGTCCCGTGGACCAACCCGGAAACCTTTGGTCTAGACCTTGACAGGTCCAGACCATCTTCGCTTCAGTGGCGGTAGCCGTCGCCCCCACCCCCCGCGACGATTCCCCCCACCTCAGGAGCAGTTACGTGATACGCGCCCTACGCCGCCGTACCCTCTCCCTCGCCGCGGCCGCCGCCATGACGCTCGGCCTCGCCGTCGCCCTGCCCGCCTCCCCCGCCACCGCGGCTCCCGCCTGCGCCTCGGCCTGGACCTCCTCCGCCGTCTACACGGGCGGCACGAGCGCCTCGTACAACGGCCACAACTGGCAGGCGAAGTGGTGGACCCAGGGCGAGACGCCCGGGACCACCGGCCAGTGGGGCGTCTGGTCGGACCAGGGCGCCTGCGGGGGCGGCGGGGGCACGGACCCGGACCCCGGCACCGGCAACCCCTCCGGTTTCGTGGTCAGCGAGGCCCAGTTCAACCAGATGTTCCCGAACCGGAACCCCTTCTACACGTACAACGGCCTGGTCGCGGCCCTGTCCGCGTACCCCGCCTTCGCCAACACCGGTGATGACACGGTCAAGCGGCGCGAGGCGGCCGCCTTCCTCGCCAACGTCTCCCACGAAACGGGCGGGCTGGTGTACATAGTGGAGCAGAACACCGCCAACTACCCGCACTACTGCGACGCATCCCAGCCCTACGGCTGTCCCGCGGGCCAGGCCGCCTACTACGGGCGCGGCCCCATCCAGCTGAGCTGGAACTTCAACTACAAGGCGGCGGGCGACGCCCTGGGCATCAACCTCCTCGCCAACCCCTACCTGGTGGAGCAGGATCCGGCGGTCGCCATGAAGACGGCCCTCTGGTACTGGAACACCCAGAACGGCCCCGGCACGATGACCGCCCACGCCGCCATGGTCAACGGAGCGGGCTTCGGCGAGACCATCCGCTCCATCAACGGGTCCCTGGAGTGCAACGGCGGCAACCCGGCGCAGGTGCAGAGCCGGGTGAGCAAGTACCAGAGCTTCACGCAGCTGCTGGGCGTCACCCCGGGCAACAACCTCGGCTGCTGACGGGGACCCCGCCGGCCCGGGGCGGGTCGCGCCCCGGGGCGCGACCCGCTCAGTGCCCGCGCAGCGCGGTGGCCAGTTGGGCGCGGGAGCGGACGTCCAGTTTCTGGTAGATCCGGGTGAGGCGGGCCTCCACCGTCTTCACGCTCAGGAAGAGCTTCGCGGCGGCCTCCTGGTTGCTGGCTCCCCCGCCGACGAGCAGCGCCAGCCTGGCCTCCGCCTCGGTCAGGGCCGCCACCCCGGGGTGCGGGGCGGCGGTCTCGGGCGGGGTCTCGCGGGCGAGACCGAGCCAGGGCTTGGCCCCGGCCCCCGCGAAGACCTCGGCCGCCGCCGACAGGGCGGCACGGGCGGGGGCCCGGCGTCGGCGCCGGCGTTCCACCCGGGCCAGCGCGAGGAGCGTACGGCCCTGTTCCAGGGGCAGCCCGAGGGCCCCGAACCGCTGCGCGGTCAGCTCCAGCAGGGCGACCGCCTGTTCCGGTTCGCCCTGTGCCGAACGGCACAGGGCCCGGGCCCGGTCCAGGGCAGCGATCACCGTGGTCCGCCCCAGGGAGCGGGCCACGGGGGTGACCCGGTCGAGCAGTTCCCCGGCCCCGACGGGATCGTCGGCGGCGACCAGGGCCTCGGCGAGCTCCCCGTGCCAGCGCAGGACCGAGGGGTCCACCACCTGCTGGGCCTCCTCCAGCGCGGCGACCCGGCGCAGCGTGGCGACGGCCTTCGCGGCCTCCCCGGTGGCCAGTTCGACGGTGCCGAGGGCGTACAGCGCCCGGGACAGGAAGACCTGGTCCTGCTCCTCCTCGGAGGCCTGGATGCCCCGGCGGGCGTATCCGGCGGCGCGGGCGAAGCTGCCGGCCGCGGCCTCGGCCGTCGCGGCGACGTACCAGGCCGGTCCGGGTGACAGGCCCGCCTCGATGGTCAGCTCCAGCGCGCGGCGGGCGTGCGCGGCCCCGGCGACGCAGCGGCCGCGCCGCAGTTCCACCTCGGTGAGGCTGCGCAGCACCTCGAAGACGTCCTCGGCGGATCCGGTGCGCTGCACCGCGGGCAGCAGGACGAGGAGCTGGCGGCGGGCGTCGGCGAGCCGGTCGTCGAAGAGGGCGTGGCGGACGGCCAGGTACTGGGGCGCGTTGCGCATTCCGAGGGGGACCTCGGGGGCGGGCAGGGAGAGGGCCTCGGCGAGGATGTCCTCCGCGTCGGGGTCACCGAGGATGCGGCCCATGCGGGCCCGTACGGTCAGGGCCATGGCCTCGGCGGCCTGGTCCCCGCCGGCCTTGGCGAGGGCGCCCGCCTCGGCGGCGGCGTCGCGGGAGCGCAGGGGGTCGCCGTCGCCGATGTTGTGCTTCCAGGCGATGCGCAGTTGGACGGCGGCCTGCAGGGAGGGGTCGCCCGCGGCGTCGGCCAGGGCGTGGGCGATGGTCTCGTCGACGTCGGCGAGGGCCTGCCCGGCGGCGTCGATCACGGCGAGCCGGGCGCGCACCCGCTGGGCGGGCGAGGCGTCGCGGGCGAGGACGGCGCGGGTGGCGCGGCGGGCGAGGTCGGCGCGGCCGGCCCAGCCGGCGTCCTCGGCGGCGGCGACGAGCCGGGCGAGTTCCTCGCGGGGCAGGGAGAGGGGGGTGCGTTCGGCGGCGAGCAGACCGAGTTCGGCGGCGAGGGCCCGCTGGCCCCGGCGCCGGCACGCTGCGGCGGCGTCGGTGATCCGGTCCGCGAGGTCCGCGTCGGGGGTATCGACGGCCAGCGCGCGGTGTCGTACGGCCTGGACGGGGTCGTCGACGGCAGCGGCGAGGGCGGCGTGTCCGGCCGCGCGCTCCGGCCAGCCGGCGTCGGCGGCCAGGGCGGTCGGCAGGGCGCCGGCGGTGAAGGTGACGGCGCCGTCCTCCCCTACGGTGACCAGCGCGGCCCGTTCGGCCTCCGCGAGTTCCGCTTCGGCGTCGGGGCGGCCTGCGCGGCGCAGCAGCGCGGTGGTGGGGCGGGCCGCGAGGGCGGCGAGGAGCAGGGTCCGCCGCGCGCGGGCGGGGGCTTCGGCGAGGAGCCGGCGGGCGACCTCACGGGCCTGGCCGGAGACGGGCGGGGTGTCGGCATGGTGGGCGGCGCCGCCCGGTCCGCCGCAGGCCTCGGCGAGGGAGTGCCCGAGGGCGAGGGCGAGCCGCGGGTTGCCCCCGCTGGCCTGGTGGACGCGGCCGGCGAGGCGGGCGGGCAGCCCGTGGCGGAGCAGGAGCTCGGCGACCTGGTCGGCGCCGAGCGGGGGGACGCGGACGACGGGGGTGCCGGGGCCGCAGAGGGGTTCGGCGACGGGGGTGCCGCCCTGGACGCATTCGGCGACGAGGACCCGTACGCGGGGCGGGGTCAGGCGCAGGACGAAGCGGAGCAGGTCGATGCTCTCGGCGTCGAGCCACTGGGCGTTGTCGAGGACGAGCAGGACCGGGCCCGGGACGGACRGGGTGCGCAGGACTTCGACGACGGCCAGGCGCAGCGCGACGTGGTCGCGGCCCGCTCCGGGGGCGTCGGCCTCGCGGCGGAGCAGGGCGATGGCGGTGCGCTGGGGTCCGGCGAGGCGTTCGAGGGCGCTGCGGGGGACCGAGGCGAGCAGGGTGGCGGCGGCGGCCTCGGGTATCTCCTGGTCGGCGGCTTCGGGGGCGAGCCGCAGGACGGTTTCGCGGCGGCCCGCGGCGGCGGCCGCGACGGCGCGCGCCACCTCGGTCTTGCCCGCTCCGGCGGGTCCGGTGAGCACGGCCCTGCCGTGCGTGGTCAGCGCACGGTGGACCGCCTCGATGAGTTCGCGCTGTCCGACGTTGGTGTGTCCCACCCCGGTGTCAGCGTGCCCCGTCGCCGCCACGCACAGCCACCAGCCTTTCGCGCCCCAGTTCTGTGCCTTTCCTGTGAGACGCGACAATACGAGGTCAGCCGCCGGACGGACCCGGATTGTGACGCAGAATTCAGTCGGTGGACCGCACAGCACGGCGGGCCCGCCGGTACGGGAGGTACCGGCGGGCCCGCGTGCTGGGTGTTGGTCCGTACCATCGGCCCGTCAGAACGGAGTTGGGGGGCTCCGTCGTGGGCCTGGACCGGTCAGAAGCCGAGGCTCCACGAGTCGATCTTGCCGGTGTCGCCGCCGGCGTTGTCGTTCACCCGCAGCTTCCAGGTGCCGTTCGCGACCTCGGAGGAGGCGTTGACGGTGTAGGTCTGGCTGATGTTGGCGGTGCTGCCGCCGGCCCGGTTGTGGAGCGTGTAGACGGAGCCGTCGGGGGCGACCAGGTCGACCTTGAGGTCACCGATGTAGGTGTGCACGATGTTCACGCCGACCTTGAGGGTGGCCGGGGCGTTGCCGCTCACTCCGGAGACGGTGATCGGGCTCTCCACGGTGGTGTTGTCACCGATGGCGACGTCCGCGGTGTTCTCGAACGTCGGGGTGGTGGGGGTGGACGTCACGGCGTTCACGGTCGCGGCCGCGTCCGCGAGGCCGGCGCCGCAGCCGCCGGTGCAGGTGCCGGCGAGCGGACGGGCATTGGCCTTGATGGCCGCCTCGACCTGGGCCGGGGTCAGCGACGGCTTGGCGGCGACGAGCAGCGCGGCGAGGCCCGCGACGTGCGGGGCGGCCATGCTGGTGCCCTGGTACGGCTTGTAGATCTCGGCGCCCGGCGTGGTGGTGCCGGCGTTGAGGGAGGAGAGGATGCCGTTCTCGGGGGTGGTGACGGTGCCGGGCGTGTCGGTGGCACGGCGGGTCTCACCGCCCGGGGCGGCGACGTCGATGATCGCGCCGAAGTTGGAGTAGAAGGAGCGGTCGCCGGTGCGGTTGGTGGCGGCGACGTTGATCACGTTGTTGCAGCTGGAGGGGGAGAACCCGGCCGCGTCCGCGTTGCTGTTGCCGGCGGCGACCACGACGGTGGTGCCGCGGGCGACGGCCGCGTTGATGGCGTTCTGGTAGCTGGCGGTGCAGGCGCCGGAGCCGCCGAGGCTCATGTTGATGACCTTGGCGGGGGTGGCGTTCGCCGGGACCCCGGCGACGGAGCCGCCCGACGCCCAGGTGATGGCGTCGACGATGTCCGAGGTGGCGCCGCCGCACTTGCCGAGCACGCGGACCGGCTGGATCTTGGCGTTGTAGGCGATGCCCGCGACGCCCTTGGCGTTGTTGGCGGCCGCGGCGATGGTGCCCGCGACGTGGGTGCCGTGCCAGGAGGAGTCGCTGGCCTTGGAGCCGGTGCCGCACTCGCCCGCGGCGCTCCAGTCACCCTGGTCGGCGGGGTTGTTGTCGCGGCCGTCGCCGTCGCGGGCGGCCGTCGAGCTGCTGATGAAGTCGTAGCCCGCGACGATGTTGGGCGCCACGTCGGAGTGGGCGACGTAGCCGGTGTCGATCACGGCGACGGTGACGCCGGAGCCGGTGGTCTTGTCCCAGGCGGCGGGCACGTTCATGCCGGCGGTGGGCTCGAAGAGGTCCCACTGCTTGGCGTACTCGGTGTCGTCGGGGGTGCTCATCGCGTAGGCGCGGGAGTCCGGCTCGACGTAGGCGACGTCGGGGTCGGCACGGAACTGGGCCATCACGTCGGCCGCTTCGGAGGGGGCGACGGATCCGCCGAGGCTGACGAGGGCGGCGCCGGTGCCGAGGCGGCGGTCGAACTTCGCCTTCTTGCCGGCCTTCTTGCCCTTGGCCGCGGCGTCGTCGGCGGCGGCGGTGTTGGAGCTGGCCTCGGAGGCGGTGGACTTGTATCCGACGATCAGGTTCTCGACCGGGGCGGCGGCGGGCGCGGCGGGGGCCGCGGCGGCCGGGAGGGTGCGGGCCGGGTCGTTCCCCCCGGTCACGGCCACGGAGGCGGTGGCGGAGCCCGCCAGCAGGGTGACGGAGATGGCCACCACGGATATGAGCCGACGTCTGGATGCGTGCACGGTGTTCCCCTTCGCGGGCCGATTCCGGGCAGGCCGGAGCGGCCGGTCGGTGCAGTGTGGGAGGTGATCGGCGGCCGCGGCGCCGGGGGCGGGCTGGTCAGGCCCGCTCCGGCCGCCGCCGCACGCCGCGTCGTCCGGCCGCGACGGTGGGACCGGACAACTGCGTACCCGCGATCCGCGCGTCCGCGTAGGGCTTCACACCATGTGGGGTTGGTGCGGGGGCCGTTCGGGATGCGGAAGATCGCCGGTGGGCAGACAGTAGGCAACGCGGAGGTGAACCCGATACGGGGAAAACCCTTGTCCGGACCCTGTCGGCCCCCCTCCCCCGCCCCGCCCCCTCCCCCGCCGCGCCCCGGGTCACCTGGGGTGGAGCCTGCGGAAGTGGGTCCAGCTGGTCTCGTTCGGCTCGGTCCACTTCTCGGGGGCGCGGGCGAACTCGGGGTGGTGGGCCGCGATGTACGCGCGGGTGCGCTCGGGCACCTCGGCGTAGGAGCCGAGTTTCACGCCGCGGCAGTGGAAGGTGAGGCCGCCCGGGCGTTGCCCCTGCTCCATCCAGGGCAGCCAGGGCGACTGGCGGGTCCAGGACATGGTGGCGGGCACGCTCGGGGCGTCGCCCGCGAGGGCGGCGGCGGGGGTGAAGAACTGGAAGAGTTCCAGGGCCCGGTAGGTGTCGTCGGCGGAGTTCAGCGGGTAGTCGGCCACGGGCAGCGGGGAGGGGTAGGAGAGGGGGATCTCCAGGCTGAAGCAGACCTGGTCGCCGAGTTCGGTCCGGGGGACGGGGAAGGGCCGCCACCTCTGGTTGGCCGGGTCGTTCCAGACGTGGACGACGGTCTTGCCCTGCCAGGTTTCGAGGATCTCGCGCGTGCCCGGGTCGAGGTAGAAGGCCGCCTCCCGGGAGAGCATCCGGTATCCGCCGGCCCCGCCGTCCTCGGCGTTCTCGGTTTCGAGGCGGGCGACGTTGACGCCCTCGAAGCCGAAGAGGCGGCGGTAGGGCTCGCCGGGGGCCCAGGAATGGACGTCGCCGGACCACCAGTAGGTGACCTCCTCGCCGTCGAGGGAGACGCGGGTGCGGGCCAGGGAGTGCAGGAGCTCTTCCGGTGTCATACGGAGAACTCTGCGCGGCCCGCGTGCGGCCCGACAAGGACCGGACGGGCCAACTCACCGGGCCACCGGTGCCCGTGGGACGCGGGACGGGGAGCGGCCTCGGGGTACGGACCGCCCCGCGCCGGGGAGGGGTTCGGCGCCCGGGGCCGCGGTGCCGTACGACCCGTACAACCCCCGGCGCCGGCCCTCGTGCGGTTGCCCGGTTGACGGCCGTGCCGGGCACCGGCAACCGTGACCGCCATGGGCAAAGAACACCGACTGCTGGCGCTGCTCGTCTGCCTGGTGCTGGGCACCGGGCTGACGGCCGCCGTGCTGGGCGCCACGCGGGCGGCCGGATCCCGTCAGGCCTCCGTGGCGGGTGCCACCGTGGACATACGCGAGGTCGCACCCGGCCCGCGGGGGCCTGCCCCGGCCGGGGCCGGGGGCTCCCCCGGCTCGGTGACGGTGGACTGCGGGCGCAACGAGGAGGGTCACTGGAACGAGGACAATCTCGTGGTCTCGCCGGGACTGCGGGCGGGCGCCCACCACACCCACGCCTACGTGGGGAACCTCTCCACGGACGCCCTGTCGACCGACGCCTCGCTCGCCGGGGCGGCCACGAGCTGCGCGGGCGGCGACCGCTCCACCTACTACTGGCCGGTGCTGCGCCGGGTGGACCGGCCGGGGAGCGGGGCCCACGAACACTCGGCCGGGCACGGCAACGCCGGCGAGATCCTGCCCGAGGCCTCCGTGAGCGTGGAGTTCCGCGGCAGCCCGGTGAGCAAGGTGGTTCCGATGCCCCGGTTCCTGCGCGCGATGACCGGCGACGCCGTCGCGTACACGGCGGGGGCGCGCGCCGACGTCCGGGCCCGCTGGGGCTGTTCGGGGTTCCCCGACCGGTCCACCCCCGACTACCCGCGCTGCCCGGCCGGCTCCCTGGTCACCCGTACGCTCGTCTTCCCCAGCTGCTGGAACGGGCTGGACACGACCGCCCCCGACCACCGCTCCCACCTGCTGTTCCCCTCCCCGGGGGACGTGTGCCCGCAGGGCACCTTCCCAGTGCCCGAGCTGCGCCTGTCGCTGGCCTACGCGGTGGCCCCGGGCGTGCCGATCGCGCTGGACTCCTTCCCGGAGCAGCGGCACAGCCCGCGGACCGACCACGCGATGTTCGTCGACGTGATGACGGACGCGCAGATGGACGCGGTCGTCGCCTGCCTCAACGAGGGACGGGACTGCCGGAGCTGAGTGACGTACGTCACGTGAACCGGACGTGTGCCCGGGGCGTGTTCCGACCGCACCAGGTAACACCAGGCGGACGGAGAGGGTGAGATGGCCGGACCACTGTGGCCCCGCACTCGGCGGGGCTCGACAGACGAGGCACTGATCAGGTCGGTCTACGAGGAGCACGGCAACGCCCTGCTCGCGTACGCCACCCGGCTGACCGGGGACCGGGCCGCCGCCGAGGACGTCGTGCAGGAGACGCTGATCCGGGCCTGGAGGCATTCCGAGGTCCTGGTCAACGGGAAGGGCTCGGTGCGCGGCTGGCTGCTCACGGTGGCCCGCAACATCATCACGGACCGGTACCGCGCCAAGGCGGCCCGGCCGCCGGAGGTCTCCGGTGCGGCGGCCGCTCCCCCGGTCGAGGGGGACCACGCGGACGCGGTGGTGGACACGATGACGGTGCTCGGCGCGCTGGACCGGCTGACGCCGGAACACCGGGACGTGCTGACGGAGTTGTACTACCGCGAGCGCAGTGTCGCCGAGACCGCCGACCGCCTCGGCATTCCCGCCGGTACGGTCAAATCCCGCTCGCACTACGCGCTCAAGGCCCTGCGCGAGGTGTTCGCGGACGGCACCGTGGACGGCGCCGGGAACAGACGATCAGGCCGGCCGCCCCAGCAGCCCGGCGGACTGCGGGAGGTGGTGGCGTGAACCGGCAGCGGCACGAGGAGGAACTGCTCGGCCCGTACGTGCTCGGTGTCCTGGACGAGGACGAGGTACGGCGCGTCGAGGAGCACGTCGGCGATTGTGTGCGGTGCCGTGAGGAGCTGGCCGCGTTGCGCGAGATGGAGGGCGTACTGGGCGAGGTGCCCGAGGAGGCGTTCCTGGAAGGTCCGCCGCAGGGCGGCGATCTGCTGCTCCAGCGGACCCTGCGGCAGGTGCGCGGGGAGCGGGCGGCCTCCGCGCGGCGCCGGGTGGGGCTGGCGGGTCTTGCCGTGGCGGCTTCGCTCGCGGCCGTCTTCTGGGCCGGAACGCAGCTGGGCGGGGACCGGGAGCAGGTCGGGGCGCTGCCCCCGCCGCCGTCCCCGACCGCGTCGGCGGTGCCTTCGGCGCCCGTACCGGGGACCAGGGTGGCCTCCGCGACGGACCGGGGCACCGGTGCGCGGATGAACGTGCAGGTGACGCCCGCGGCGAAGTGGGTGCGGGTGCACGCGGCGGTGACCGGGATCCCGGCGGGCGAGCGGTGCCGGCTGGTGGTGGTCGCCAAGGACGGTACGCGCTCCACCGCGGGCGGCTGGGTCGTGGGCACGGCCGAGCACGGTGAGGGCAAGGGGGCGTCGCTGGACGGCTCCGCGGCCGTGGACCCGGCGAACGTCAGGGAAGTCCTGGTGGAGAACGAGTCCGGCCGGACCTTCGTGTCCGTCCCGGTGTAGCCGGGGCGCGCCCGGGACCGGGCCTTCGGGCCCGGACGTGACGGGGTCCGGGAGCATCGCCCGCTCCCGGACCCCGGTCCCGCGTCACCGGGTCGATTCCGCCGGTGCGGTCACCGCCCCTGTGTGCGGCGGGCCGTTCAGGGGTTGTGGAAGCGGGCTTCGGGCGCTTCGGCGGAGGGCCCGTCGAGGGCCGGGGCGGGCCGTCCCTTGAGGTGGAGGTCCAGGAAGGCCGTCACGTAGCGGCGGGTCAGCTCGACGGCGCGGGGTCCGGCGAGGGGCGCCTCGGGGTGGGGCAGGCCGAGCTGGTCGCGCAGGGCCGGGAAGTCGGTCGCTCCGAAGTGGTCCGTGCCGTCGAGGGTGATCCAGCGCTTCCAGCCGTCGAAGTGCGGCCACGGGCCGGACCAGCTGCCGGGGGCGTCCCCGGGCACGCTGGCGGCGGAGCCCAGCAGCATGAAGGGCCGGCCGCCGATGCCCGCCGCCGGGTAGGGCTCGGGCAGGGTGCCGTCCATGTCGATGCCCGCACGGATCCGCGGGTCGGCTGCCATCGCGGGCAGGGCCGTGGCTCCGCCGATGGAGTGGCCGGCCATGGCGATGCGGGACGGATCGATCAGATCAGCGTTCTTCCAGGCCGGATGACGCCCGGTCAGGCGGTCGAGCAGGAAGGAGGTGTCGCGGGCGCGGACCTCGGTGACGGCCTCGCGGCCGCCGGGGCCCTGGGTCTGGTCGCAGGCCAGGCAGGTGAGGATGCGGCCGCCGGGGAAGGCGGTGGCGGCGCTCTCGTAGGCGTGGTCGACGGCGGCCACCACGTAGCCGCGGGAGGCGATCTCCTCGGYGAGGGAGCTGAGGGTGGCGCGCGGGACGGTGAAGCCGGGCGAGAGGACGACGAGCGGGTAGCGGCCCCGGACGGGCCGGGCGTCGGTGCGGGCGTGGGCCCGGGTGGCGGCGAAGACCGCCGGGTCGATGACCTTGTCCAGGTCCTTGTCGGCGAGGATCAGCCGGGCTTCCTCGGTGCTCAGGTACGGCGCGGGTGCGCGCCCGGTGCCGCGCTGCGCCGGATAGCGCAGGGTGACCATCAGCTCGCGGGGCCCGGAGTGGGCCCAGGGATCGGTCCGGCTGTGGTCGACCAGGTGGAGGTCCTCCTGGCCGACCGCGAACCGGCCCGTGGCGGGCGGCAGTTCGAGCGGCGCGCGCTGCGCGTCCGAAGCGGCCGGTGCCGCCTGCGCGGCGGAGGCCGCGGTGATCGGGAGGGGCAGCAGCAGGGCTAACAGGGCCGCGGCGGCCGCGGTGCGGCGGCGTGTGGTGTTCATGGCGCCGAATCTAGCCCGCGGCCGGTCACCCGGCGTCAGCTGATGGTGGTATCCCGGGTCAGACCGTGGTCGCAGAGAGCCTCACGGGCAGGTCGTGGAGGTCGTTCTGGGTCAGGATCGGCTTGTTGCGCAGCTCCGCACGGCCGACGGCCAGGCTCAGGTCCGGGAAGCGGGCGTAGAGGGCCGGCAGGGCCACCAGGGCCTCCAGGCGGGACAGGGCCGCGCCGGGGCAGACGTGCGGGCCGTGGCCGAAGGAGATGTGCCGGTTGGGGGTGCGGGTGATGTCGAACCGCCCCGCGCTCTCGCCGTGCTGGGCCTCGTCGCGGCCCAGGGCGCCGAAGGACACGATCAGGCCCTCCCCTTCGGGCAGGATCCGGTCGCCGACCTCGACGTCCTCGGTGGCGAAGCGGATGAGGACGTGCGAGGTCGGGGTGGACCAGCGCAGGGTCTCCTCGATGACGTTCTCCCAGGGGACCTCCCCCGCGAGGACGCGTGCGCGCTGCTCGGGGTGGGTCTCCAGGGCGACGACGGCGTTGACGATCAGGCTGATCGTGGTCTCGTGGCCCGCGGCGACCATCAGCTGGAGGGTGTTGGTGATCTCCTCGGTGCTGAGGTGGTCGCCGTCCTCGGAGGCCGCGATCAGGGCGCTGGTGAGGTCGTCGCCCGGGGTCTCGCGCTTGGACTCCACGATGCGGGAGAAGAGCGCGCCGAGGTCCGCCATCATCTGGGGGACTTCCTCGGGCAGGGTCTGGGTGGAGAAGAACTTCTCGAAGAGCGCCTTGAGCCGGGGGTGTTCGGCGGCGTCGACGCCCATCAGCTCGCTGATGACGTTCATCGGGAGCGGGTACGCGAAGTGCGCCTTCAGGTCGACGCTCTCGCCGGCCGGGAGGGTGGCCAGTTTGTCGAGCATCTCCGTGGTCAGGGCCTCGATGCCGGCGCGCAGCTTCTCCACCCGGCGCACGGTCAGGGCCTGGGCGACCAGGGTGCGCAGGCGGCGGTGCTCCTCGCCGTCGACGGTGAGCATGGAGCGGCCGGGGTTGGCGAGGCCGATCAGCGGCCAGTCCAGGGGGATCTCGCCGCGCTGCCAGGCCCCCCACGCGTTGATGTCCTTGACCACTCTGGGGTCGGTGAGCAGTCTCCTGGCCTCGGCGTGGTGCGTGACGGCGTACACGCCGACGCCGCCGGGCAGCACGACGGGAACCAGCGGGCCCGCGGCGCGCAGGGCGGCGCTCTCGGCGTCGAGGTCGGCCACGAACGGGTCGAGGACGAGGGGGGCGGCGCCGGTGTGGTCGATCGGGCAGGTCATCGGGCGGCTCCAAGAGCGGGGGTGGGAGTGAAGGTCACGGGGAGCGCGGTCAGTCCGCGCAGCCACGGCGAGGGACGCCGGGTGAGCTCCTCGGCGGGGCCGGCCAGGTCGACGTCGGGGAGCCGGTCGAGGAGGACCTCGATGCCGGTCCGCGCGATGACCTCGGCGACCTCCTGGGCCGTGAAGGGGCAGCGGTGTTCGCCGTGGCCGAAGGAGAAGAAGGCGTTGTTCCCGCCGGTGAGGGCGCCCGCGTCGGTGCGGACGTTCGGGTCGCCGTTGGCGGCGGCCAGGCCCAGCAGGACCAGGTCGCCGCTGCCGATGCGCTGTCCGCCGAGCTTGGTGTCGCGGGTGGTCCAGCGGCCGGCGACGTTCTGGGTCGGGGTGTCCTCCCAGAGCACTTCGTTCATGGCTTCGCCGACGCTGTGGCGGCCGCCGGCCAGGGAGGCGGCGAACCGGTCGTCGGTGAGCATCAGGCGCAGCGAGTTGCCGATCCAGTCCGCGGTGGGCTGGTGGCCGGCGGCCATCATCACCATCAGGTCCTGGGCGACCTCGTCGAGGGTGAAGCCGGCGGTGTTGGCCAGCATCCGGGAGGCGACGTCGTGACCGGGCTCGGCGGCCTTGGCGGCGAGCAGTGCGTACATCGACTCGCCGAGGTGGCGCTGGCCGTCCAGGGCGCCCTCCCGCCCGTTGATCATGTCGTTCATGGCGGTGACGAGGCCGGGGCCCTGGGCGTCGGAGAAGCCGTAGAGGCGGGCGAGGACGCGCAGCGGCAGGAGCATGGCGTACTCGCCGACGATGTCGCACTCGCCCCTGCCGCACAGCTGGTCGATCAGCTCGTCGGCGAAGCGTTCGGCGTGGCCCTTGAGCTCGAAGGGGTCCACGGCCTCCAGGGCGTCGGAGATCACGGCGGCGCGTTCGCGGTGGCGTTCGCCGACGGTGTAGAGGATGGACGGCTGCTTGCGGCCGATCATCGGGAGCAGGGGCCAGTCGGCGGGGATGCGGTCCCACTGGTTCCACAGGTCGGAGTCGCGCGAGAAGAGCTGGGGGTCGCTGGTGACCTGGTGGAGTTCGCGGTACCCGAGGACCAGCCAGGCCGGGACGTCGCCGTCGAGGACGACCGGGGCGACGGCGCCGTGGTCGCGGCGCATTTCCCGGTACAGCTCGGTGGGTTCGGTCTGGAAGCGGGGGCCGCCGAGGTAGACGGGCTGGGGCTCGGGGGTGGTCACGGGGTGGGCTCCGGGATCGGGGGCTGGAGGGCCGTCTGGGGGTGTCGTGCGCGCTGGAGGTGCCGGAGGTGTTCGACGAGGGAGATCAGCACGTGCTTGCTGGACTCGCGGGAGCGGGCGTCGCAGAACAGCAACGGCACCTCGGGCGGCAGGTCGAGGGCGCCGCGGACCTGCTCCGGGGTGTGGGTGGGGCCGCCGAAGTCGTTGCAGGCCACGACGAAGGGCGTGCCGTGGTGTTCGAGGCGGTCGATGGCGTACCAGGAGTCCGCGAGCCGGCGGGTGTCGACGAGGACGACCGCGCCGAGGGTGCCGGAGAACAGCCGGTCCCACAGGAACCAGAACCGCTCCTGGCCGGGGGCGCCGAAGAGGTAGAGCACGTTGTGCGCGTCGAGGGTGATGCGGCCGAAGTCGAAGGCGACCGTGGTGGCGGTCTTGGCGTTGACGCCTTCGGTGTCGTCGACGGCCTCACCGGCCTTCGTCATCGTCTCCTCGGTGTTCAGCGGGCGGATCTCGCTGACGGAGCGGACCATGGTGGTCTTGCCGACGCCGAAACCGCCCACGATGACGATCTTGAGACCGTTGTCGGCGGTGCTGCTGAGGGCCTGACGGGGCTCGGCCGGGTCAGAGGTTGCGGAGTCCAACGAGCACCTGCTCCAGGATGTCGAGGTCGGGAAGGCGGTACGTCGAGGCGCGGGGGTGCCGCGCGCTGACGCGGCCGGTGCCGTGGAGGTCGGCGAGGAGGATCCGGACGATCGACACCGGCAGGCCCAGCTCGGCCGCGATCTCGACGACCGCCGTCGGGAAGCGGGACATCCGCAGGATCGCGGCGTGCTCGGACTGCATGCCGGGCACCGGGTCGCATTCGGCGACGATCAGGGTGACCAGGTCGAACGCGTCGGAACCGGAGCTGCTGCGGCCGCCGGTGAGGGTGTAGAGCCGGTCCGGGGAGTCGTCCCGGCCCGGCCTGCCGCGGCTCATCCCCGGGGCCTGGCGATCAGATGCTCGCTCAGCTGCTCCACCAGTTCGGACATGTTGTGGCCGACGAGGCCCGCGTCGGCGTCGTCGGCGGCGACGAGGGCGAGGTGCGCGCCCTCTCCGGCCTCGACGATGAAGAGGATGCCGCCGTAGAACTCGGCCATGGCGGAACGGACCCCGCCGCTGCCGTCACCGAACTCGATGGACGCCCCGTGGGACAGGCTCTGGATGCCCGCGGCGATCGCCGCGAGCTGGTCGGCCTGGTCGACGGAGAGCTCGGGGGTGCGGCACAGCTTGAGGCCGTCGCGGGAGAGCACGAGGGCGTGCCGGGCGCCGGGGGTGCGCTCCAGGAGTCCCTCCAGGAGCCAGCTGAGCGTCTCGTCGGTGGTGGAGCCGGTCATTGCGTGTTGCCTTCCGGGTGCGTGGGGGTCGAGGGCTGCTGCGCCGAGGTGCCGCGCACGGCCTGGCGGAAGCTGCCGAAGCGGGCGGCGGACTGGGAGGCGCTGCCGGGGGTGGCCTGGGTGCGGGCCACCGCGCCGGCGGCGTCGGGTCCTTCGGGGTGGGCGGCGGCCAGGGTCCGGCCGCGCCGCCGCTGGGGCAGTCCGCTCTCGCCGAGCACCGGGGTCGTACCGGTGGATTCGGGGTCGTGGGTGGTGTCCGCGCCGTCGTGGACGGGCTCGGCCTCCGCGGCGGGCGCCTGCGCGGGCGCGGCGGCGGCCCGGGGGGCGGGCTCGGGGGCGCCGATCAGCGGCGGGGCGGGGAGGGGTTCGGCCGGGGTGCGGCTGATCAGGTCCTGCGGGATCATCATCAGCGCGCCGGTGCCGCCGCGCGCGGAGGGCCGGAAGGAGACCGTGAGCCCGTGCTTGTGGGCGAGGCGGCCGACGACGGCGAGGCCGAGGCGGGTTCCGGAGAGTCCGGCCAGGTCCAGGGACTCGGCGGTGACGGCCTGTTCGGCGCGGCTCAGCTGGACCTCGCTCATGACGAGGCCGCTGTCCTCGACGGTGATGACGATCCCGGCGGGCACCTCCTCCACGTAGACGTGGACCTCGGCGGTGGGCGGCGAGAAGTTCGCCGCGTTGTCGAGGAGTTCCGCGAGGGCGTGCATGACGCCTTCGGCGGCGTGTCCGGCGACGGCCGCCTCGCAGGTGGAGTGCAGGCGGACCCGCTGGTAGCCGCCGATGCGTCCCATCGCGCCGCGCAGGATCGATTCCATGACGATCGGCCTGGCCCAGCGGCGGCCCGAGCGGGCTCCGGTGAGGACGGCGATGGAGTCGGCGAGGCGGCCCGCCTGGGCGGTGCGGTGATCGAGGTGCAGCAGGTCGCCGAGGACTTCCTCGTCGGCGTGCTTGTGCTCCATCTCGCGCAGGTCGGCCAGCATTCCGGTGGCGAGCGCCTGCATGCGGCCGGCCGCGTTGGCGGCGGCGGCCATGGCGGCGGCCCGCCCGGACCGGGCCCGGCGCAGTTCCTCGGCCAGCCGTTCGCCGGTGGCCCGGTGGTCGGCGGTCATGCTGTCGAGCTCGGCGGTGTGGGCGGCCGTCAGCCGGTCCAGTTCGGCGGCGTGGGCGGTGGTCAGGTGGTCCATCTCGGCGGTGTGCGCCGCGACGAGCCGGTTCCGCTCGGCGGTGCGGGCCGCCGTCTCGCGGGCCGCGTCGGCGGTGAGCCGGGCGATGTGCGCGTCGCGGTCGGTGATGTCACGGGTGACCTCGGAGAGCCGGCCGCGCAGCTGCCGGGCGCTGCGCGCCCACCAGGTGACGGCGCAGGCGGCCACGGCCAGGAGCAGTGATCCGGAGGCCGCGAACCATCCGAGGGGGACCTGGATGGATGACGGGGCCGCGGCCACCGCCGCCATGGAGAAAGTGCCTGTGGCCGCCGCGGTGACGAGCAGCGCGAGCGCGGAGGGGCGAAGGGGGGAGGGCGACGCCGTCATTAGTCAAAGCCTCAAACCGGGCGTAAATGGAAGAGAGGGTTCCTGTGGCAACGAGGCACAACTATAAGAGGATTACTGATCGTTTAGGAAAGCTCTTGTCGAATATCACGCTCTGTAGCGCCCACTAAGGCTGTATCTGGAGCGGTTTCGGGGCTATGCCATGGCATCCTGTGACGTCACAGCTCGCCGGACGGGATCGGCGGAGGGGCGTCCGGGGAATATGGGGAAGGTCATGAGGCTCTGCTTCCTGGTGGAAGAGCACTACCGCCGTGACGGCATGCCGAACGAGGTGATCCGGCAACTGACCGCATGGGGACACCGGGTGGACGTGGTCCGTCCGGGGGGCTCCCTGCTGCGCATGGACGAGGTCGCGCGCTCGGGCGCCCACGACGCGTGGGTGCTGAAGACCGTGTCCGGCGGACCGGGGCTCACCCTGCTCGAAGCGGCGGCCGCCGCCGGTATGACCACGGTCAACGACGCCCGCGCGATCCGCGGCGTACGGGACAAGGCGCTGGCCGCCGCCATCGGCAGCGCCCGGGGCCTGCCCCAGCCGCAGACCTACGCCGTCGCCCGGCCCGAACTCCTCGCGGAGATACCCGACAGCGCGTACCCGCTCGTCGTCAAGCCCGCCGACGGCAGCTCCGGGCGGGGAGTGCACCTGCTGGCCTCGCCGGACCGGCTCCCCGCGCTCCTCCCGGAACTCGCGGGCGAGGCCATGCTCATCGCGCAGCCGTACGTCCCGAACGCGGGCACCGACATCAAGGTGTACTGCGTCGACGGCGAACTCTTCGCCACCGAGCGCTGCTCCCCCCTGCACCCGGACGCCGCGGTGCGCGAGCGGCAGGTACCGCTGCCGGCCGAGGTCGCCAAGATCGCCGCCCGCGTGGGCGAGGTGTACGGGCTGGACCTGTACGGGGTCGACGTCCTGCTGGGTCCCGACGGGCCGGTGGTGGTCGACGTGAACGACTTCCCGAGCTTCCGGCAGGTACCGGACGCCGCGGCCCGGGTGGCCCGTGCCGTCCTGGCGCTGGCCCGCTCGGGCGGCCGGCGCGAGTGCCCGCCCGCCGCGCCGTTCGTGCTGCCCGTGACGATCCCGCTCCAGGTGGCCGCGGGAGCGGGGGACGGCGCGTGAGGATCGGCCTGATCACTCCGGACGCCGGGCACCCCCTGCTGGCGGCCACCGTCGCGGCGCTGGCCCCCGGCGGGCACACGGTGGACGTGCTGGATCCGGCCGCCGGACCCGCGGGGGCGGCCGGCGCGCGGGCCGACGTCTACCTGCTGAAGGCGCGCACCCCCTCCGCGCTGGCCCTGGCCCGGGAGCTGGAGCGGCGGGGGGCGCCCGTGCTGAACTCGGCCGCCGCCACCGAGGCCTGCCAGGACCGCACCGGCATGGCCGAGCTCGCGCTGCGGGCCGGGCTGCCCTTCGCCCCCACCCGCACCTTCGCCGCGGCGGCGCGGCTGGAGACCGCGGCGGGGCTGCCGTGGCCGATGGTGGTCAAGAGCCGGCGCAGCCACAAACACGACCTGGTCGCCCGCCTCGACGGTCCCTCGCGGCTGGCGGAGCTGGTGGGCGACTGGAGCGAGGAGCCGGTCGTGGTGCAGGCGTTCGCGCCCAACGACGGCTGGGACCACAAGCTGTGGGTGATCGGGGACCGGGTCTTCGCGGGCCTGCGGCGTTCCGAACTGGCCGCCGGGGGCAAGGAACCGGCGCGGAGGCTGGACCGCCTTCCCGACGGCTGGGCCGAACTGGCGCTCCGGGTGGGCGAGGTGTTCTCCCTGGACGTCTACGGCGTGGACGTCATCGACACCGCGGGCGGCGCCCCGCTCATCGTGGACGTCAACGCCTTCCCCGGGATCCGGGGCCAGGCCGGCGCCCCCGAGGCCCTCGCGGCCCTGGCCCTGCGCCGGGCGGCGGGCTGATCCCCCGGCGGCGGGCGTAGCGTGGGGGCGGTCTACGGAGGGGCGGTCCCATGCGCGCGGTGGTGTTCGAACGGTACGGGGAGCCGGCCGAGGTCCGGGAGGTGCCCGATCCGGCGCCGGCGCCGGGCGGGGTCGTGGTGCGCGTCGAGGCGACGGGGCTGTGCCGCAGCGACTGGCACGGCTGGATGGGCCACGACCCCGGCATCACCCTGCCGCACGTCCCCGGGCACGAACTGGCCGGGGTCGTCGAGGCGGTGGGCACCGGGGTGTCCGCCTGGCGGCCCGGCGACCGGGTGACCGTCCCCTTCGTCTGCGCCTGCGGCACCTGCGCCGACTGCGCGGCCGGCGAGCACCAGGTGTGCGCCCGTCAGACGCAGCCCGGGTTCACGCACTGGGGTTCCTTCGCGGAGTACGTGGCCCTGGACCACGCCGACGTGAACCTGGTGGCGTTGCCCGGGGAGCTGTCGTACGCCACGGCCGCCGCCCTGGGCTGCCGGTTCGCCACCGCCTTCCGGGCGGTGGTCGCGCGGGGCCGGGTGGCGGCGGGCGAGTGGGTCGCCGTCCACGGCTGCGGCGGCGTCGGTCTGTCCGCCGTGATGATCGCGGCGGCCGCGGGCGCGCGGGTCGTCGCCGTCGACACGGCCCCCGCGGCACGGGAACTGGCCCTCTCCTTCGGCGCGGCCCACGCCCTCGATCCCCGGGCCGCCGGGCCCACGGGCGCGGCCGGGGCGGTACGGGAGCTCACCGGCGGCGGCGCGCACCTCTCGCTGGACGCCCTGGGCTCCCCCGCCACGGCCGCCGCGTCGGTGGCCGGACTGCGCCGGCGCGGGCGGCACGTCCAGGTCGGGCTGCTCCCCGCGGAGTCCGGCCCGGCGGCGCTGCCGATGGACCGGGTCATCGGCTGGGAGCTGGAGGTGCTGGGCAGTCACGGGATGGCCGCCCACGCCTACCCTCCGATGCTGGAACTGGTCCGCTCGGGCGCGCTGCGCCCGGACCTGCTGGTGACGCGTTCCCTCCCGCTGTCCGGCGCCCCGGCCGCGCTCGCCGCGATGGGCTCGGCGCCCGGGTCCGGGGTGACGGTGATCCTGCCACCGGAGTGAGTCCCGGGGCGGCGGGCGGAGCGGGCCCGGCGGCGGGGACGTCAGGCGGGGCCGGCCCGGTGGGCGTGGCGGTGGCGGTGGCGGATCAGGAGCGGCGTGGCCGCGGCCACCGTCAGGAGGGCGGCCGCCACGGTGAGCGGCCAGACCGGGACGCCTCCCACGCTGAGGACCTCGTAGCGGTAGACGGCCCGCTGGTAGGGGGTGTCCTCGGCGGTGGCGCGCAGTTCGTGGTCCCCGTCGATGCGGGCCGGGTCCGGGAACCTCTGGTCGATCGCGGTCAGGAACACCGGCTGGTCGCCGGCGAGTCCGGCCAGCGGGCCCTTCGGGGTGATCCGTCCGGCGAAGGTCACCTCCGGGGTGGCCCCGCCGATCGCGGAGGCGGGCTCCATCCGGTGGGCGGCCAGTACGAACAGGCCGAGGGACTGCGGGGTCCGGGCCAGCCGGGACAGGCGCATCGGGTAGACGAGGCGGGTGCTGTCGAAACGGATCCGCAGCGGGTCCAGTTCACCGCTCAGGGGCCGGCCCTGGTCGCGGGGGGCGAGGCGGACGGCCACGTACTCCCACTTCTGGTCGACGTACGGCTTCAGTTCGGCCGCGAGCCGTTCGGGCAGCTTGAACCCGTTGGTCTCCAGCCAGGTGCGCAGGGCGTCCGGGTCGGTGGCGGTGAGCCTGGCGACGTCGAAGTCGCCGAGCCGCTCGCGGCCGACCACACCGACCGAGGGGGCGGCGCCGGGCGGTGCGGCGCCGACGAGGCGGTCCCGGCCGTCGGCGAAGGGCCAGTCGGTGTCGCGCGGCCAGAAGTACGTACGGGTGCGGTGCACGGGCCGGGTGAGTTCGGTGAGCGCGGGGAAGAGCCCGGCGTCGCCGAGTCCCACGGTCGCCCGGCCGGGGACCGGCATGATCCAGGCGGCGCGGCGGGCGTCACCGCCGACGGTGAACCGCATCACGATCTCTTCGCTGCGGCCGTCCCAGCGCACCACCGAGGCCTCCCGGTCGACGCCGATCCGGGACGCCTCGTCGGGGACCATCGCCCCGCAGCCGCACGCGTAGGCGGGGCTGATCAGGGAACCCGCCAGGACGGCGAGCAGGGCGAGCAGCAGGGCCGGGATTCTTCGCTTCATCCACACGGGTCTCAGACGAAAGTGCCCGAGGTCCGGTTCCGGCCCCCTCCGGTCCTTCCGGCCACCTCGGCGCCATCCCCCGGTCACCGGGAGCTGTCAGCATGCCGAACACCCAGAGTTGTACATACAACTTTCGACCACGGGAGCCCCGATGTCCTCGACGGCGATCAGCGATTCGCCCGCACCCTGGCTGCGCGACAACTGCCCCTGCGCCGACTGCCGCGATCCGCGCACCGGTCAGAAGCTGTTCCAGATCACCGACCTGCCGCCCCGCCCCGCCGTCGGCTCCGCGCGCGAGCTGCCCGGCGCCGGCGGCCCGGTGTGGGAGGTGGTGTGGGAGCCCGACGGGCACCGCTCGCGCTACCCGGCCGCCTGGCTCGATGCCCACTGCCCCGGCGGCCCGCACGGCCCCCGCGGCGACGGCCGGACCGAGGCCGACAAGGAGCTGTGGGCCGCCGCCGACCTCACCGGACGGCTGCCCGGGGCCTCGTGGGACGCCTACATCGGCGACCGCTCGGTGCGGATCCGGGCGCTGGAGAGCGTACGGAGGCTCGGCTTCGTCCTGCTGCGGGACGTGCCCCTCAGGGACCGGACGGTGCTCGACGTCGCGGAGACCTTCGGTTTCGTACGCCGGACGAACTACGGGGAGCTCTTCGAGGTCCGGGTCGAGGCCGACCCGAACAACCTGGCCTTCACCGGAGCGGCGATCGGCCCGCACACCGACAACCCGTACCGGGACCCGGTGCCGACCGTGCAGCTGCTGCACTGCCTGCGCAACGAGGCGCTCGGCGGGGACTCCGGGCTGGTGGACGGCTTCCACGCCGCCGCGCTGCTGCGGCAGGAGGCCCCGCGGGCCTTCGACGTGCTGACCCGGGTGCCGGTGGAGTTCGTCTTCACCGACGCCCGCACCGAACTGCGCGCGCAGCGGCCCCTGATCGACGTGGATCCGCTCGGGCGGATCCGCGAGATCCGGTTCAACAACCGTTCCTTCGGCACCCTCCACGAGAGCGCCCCGGTCCTGGAGGAGTTCTACGCCGCCTACCGGCGCTTCGGCGAGCTGCTGCTCCGCCCGGAGCTGCGCCTGGACTTCCGCCTCACGCCCGGGGACTGCCTCGTCTTCGACAACACCCGCCTGCTGCACGCCCGTACGGCCTTCGCCGAGAGCGGCGGCCGGCACCTCCAGGGGGCGTACGCCGACCTCGACGGGCTGGGATCCGCTCTGGCCGTGCTGCGCCGCGAAGGAGCCGCCGCGTGAACGCCGGATCCCGCACACCGGACGGGGGTCCCGGCCCCGGCCCCGCTCCCGTCGCCGCTCCCGGCACCACGGCCGGCACCGACCCCCTCACTGCTCCCGGCGCCGCTCCCGATCCGCTCGACCCGCTCGATCTGCTCGCCGCGCTCTTCGCGGGCGAAGGTGCGGCCGAGTACCTCGGCGAGGAGGTCACCCAGGCCGAGCACATGCTCCAGGCCGGCGCCCTCGCCGAGGCGGCAGGGGCCCCCGCCCACCTGGTGGCCGCCGCTCTGCTGCACGACATCGGCCACTTCCACGGGACGGTGACCGGCCGCGACCTGATGGAGGAGGGCCTGGACGACCGGCACAGCCACACCGGGGCCGACTGGCTGGCCCGCTGGTTCGGGCCGCAGGTCACCGAGCCGGTACGGCTGCACGTGGCCGCCAAGCGGTACCTGTGCACGGCCGAGCCCGGATACCTCGGCCTGCTCTCCGAGGCCTCGGTGCACACCCTGCGCGTCCAGGGCGGGCCGATGACACCGCGGCAGGCCCGCGCCTTCGAGGTGCTCCCCGGGGCCGCCGACGCGGTCGCCGTCCGCCGCTGGGACGAACGGGCCAAGGACCCGCTGGGGGTGACCCCGGACTTCGCGCACTTCCGGCCGCTGCTGGCAGGGCTGCTCCTCGCCCGGGACCGGGGCCGGCTCACGGCCGCAGCCGACGCCCCAGGGCACTGGCCGCCGTCGAGTGCGCCGTGAAGGCCACCGTCCCGGGCAGGTAGCGGTCCTGCGACCACTCGACCGGGGTGCCTGCCGGGTCGGTGGACCGCCGCCGCTCCCGCAGCAGCGCCTCACCGGCCCGGCAGCCCAGCAGCCGTGCGTCGGCGGCGTCGGCGGGGGCGATGTCGATGGTGTGGTGGGCGTCGGTGAAGAGGACCCCGTGCCGGGCGAGTTGCTCCGAGTACGAGACGGTGTCCAGCGGCATCCCCGCCACCAGGGCGCCGACCGCCCACGGGTAGGTCGTCCGCTCCACCATCACCGGCTCCCCCGCCAGGGTGCGCAGCCGCAGTACCCGGTACACCGGGTCGCCCGCGGCGATCCGCAGCTGCTCCGCCTCCTCCCCCTCCGCCGTGCCCGGGTCCACGGCGACGGTCCGCCCGCCCGGCTCCTGCCCCAGCGAGCGCGCCCAGCGGGTGAAGCTGCGCAGCTCGGTGGCGGCGTTCTCCTCCCCCGGCCCGCCGAGCACCACGCGGCGGGTGCCGCGGCGGGAGGTGATCAGGCCGTCGGTGCGCAGTGCGGCGAGGGCCTGGCGTACGGTGCCCCGGGAGACGGCGTAGCGGCGGGCGAGTTCGTCCTCGGCGGGGAGCCGGGCCCCGGATCCGTACGCGCCGGCGGTGATGGCCCCGCGCAGGTCCTCGGCGACCTTCAGGTGGAGGGGGGTCCGGGCGGAGGCCCTGCGGGGCGCCGGCGATTCCCGTGGCGGGCGCGGTTCCCGCCCCGCCGGCGGTGCGTGCGGTTCCTGCGGTTCCCGGGGTGCGTCTGCTTCCTGCGGTGCCTCGTTCACGGGCCCCAGACTGCCATGCGGACCGTGGCGGCGGCGGCCCCGCTCGACCCTGCCCCCGCTCCCTCCCATACTGGGGCCTCGTGAAAGGAGCCCCATGAGAGGGAAGGACAAGCCGCGCAGCAGCCCGCTGGTGCCGGACGGTGTGCGGGCCGAGCTCGCACGGCAGGACTGGGCGTCCGTGACCTGCGGCTGCGGCCGCTCGGCGGAACACCTGGAGGACGCCCTGTGGGACGCGGCCGAGGGACATCCGGCGGCGTTCCACGCGCTGCAGGGACACGTGTTCACCGGGACCCGGCTGTGGCCCCCGGCGCCGGCCGCCTGCGCGGTGCTGATGGCGGTGTGGTCGGCCGGCCCGCCCCGGCTGACGACCCGCGAGGCGCTGCTGTGGACCCTGCTGTCCCTGCTGAGCGCCGAGGACGACGGGGAGGCGTACGGGGCGGGCCTGTACGGGCAGGTCGCGGCCCACGTACGGACCGGCCTGCCGCTGCTGGTCGGCGTACTGGAGACCGGGCCGGGGTCGGTCTCCGGGGCCTACGCCGAGGGCATCCTGGAGCTGCTCGTCCTGTCGGCCTGAGCCGTGGGCCCGGCGCCGGTCATGCCGCGCAGGAGCTCCGGGGTGACCTCCTCCAGGGAGGCGGCGAAGGTGCGTAGCGCCGAGCGCGGTACGTCCAGGAGCGAGGGGACCACCAGCAGCGCGCAGCCCGCGGCCTCGGCGGAGGCCGCGCCGTCCGGGGAGTCCTCCACGGCCACGCAGCTCGCGGGCGCGAGGCCCAGGCGGGCGGCGGCGGCACGGTAGGGCTCGGGGTGCGGCTTGGTCCGTAGGGTGTCGTCGGCGGAGATCGTGAAGGCGAACGGGACGTGTGCGAGCGCGCCCCCGACCACCTCGTCCACGACCACCCGCGGCGACGCGCTCACGAGTGCGAAGGGGATCCCCTCGGCCTCCAGCGCCGTCAGCAGCCGCTGGGCGCCGGGGCGCAGGGGCGCCCCGGCGGCGACCCGGCGGAAGAAGCCCTCGGTGAGTCCGGCGGCGACCTCCGCCGGCTCCCCGCGCCCGGCCACCCGTACGAGGTGGGCGGCGGTGTCCCGGACGGCGCGGCCGACGACCTCGGGGGCGTCGGCGGGGCCGAGGCGGTGTCCGAGCCGCTCCGCGGTCTCCTCGGTCGCCTCCCACCACAGCACCTCGGTGTCGACGAGGGTGCCGTCCATGTCGAAGAGCACGGCGGCGGGTGTGTTCACGCGGTCCTCGCCACGACGAGCACGGGCCGTTCGGCCGGCCCCACGACGGCCCGCGCGCCCGGGGCCAGGTCCCCGGCGTCGCGCGACGGCAGGTCGGCCTTGACCCGGGTGCCGTCGGCGAGGTCGAGGTGGAGGCGGGTGACGGCGCCGAAGAAGGAGGCGGACGCGACGGTGGCGCCGCCCTCCGGGTCGGCGGTCACGGTGAGGTTCTCGGGGCGGACCAGCACCTCCACGTCCGCGGTGGCCGGGACGGGACCGTCGACGGGCAGCCGGATGCCGGCGACCTCCACGAGTCCGGTGTCGGTGAGGCGTCCGGGGAGCCGGTTCATGGTGCCGACGAACTCGGCGACGAAGGGGGTCGCGGGGCGTTCGTACAGCTCGGCGGGGGCGGCGCACTGCTCCAGCCGGCCCGCGTTCAGCACGGCGACCCGGTCGGCCATGGACAGGGCCTCCTCCTGGTCGTGGGTGACGAACACGGTGGTGATGCCGAGGTCGAGCTGCAGGCGGCGGATCTCCTCGCGCAGGTTGGCCCGTACCTTGGCGTCCAGGGCGGAGAGCGGCTCGTCCAGGAGGAGCACGCGGGGGCGCAGGGCGAGGGCGCGGGCGAGGGCGACGCGCTGCTGCTGGCCGCCGGACATCTGGTGCGGGTAGCGGTCGCCGTGGTCGGGCAGGCCCACCAGGTCGAGGAGTTCGGCGGCGCGCTCGCGGCGCTGCGCGGCGGGCACCTTGCGCACGCGCAGGCCGAAGGCCACGTTGTCGCGGGCGCTGAGGTTGGGGAAGAGACTGTACGACTGGAAGACCATGCCGGCGTCACGGCGGTTGGCCGGGACCCGGGTGATGTCCTCGCCGTCGACGAGGACCTCACCGGCGTCCGGCGTCTCGAAGCCCGCGAGGACGCGCAGCGCGGTGGTCTTGCCGCAGCCCGAGGGGCCGAGCAGGGCGAGGAGTTCGCCGGGTTCGACGGTGAGGTCGAGGCCGTCGAGTGCGACGGTGGAGCCGAACGCCCGGCGCAGGCCGCGGAATTCGACGCGGGCACCCGCCGGGGCGGCGGGGCCGGCCGGCTTCCGCGGCGCGGTGAGGGTCGTGGACATGGGGGTCAGGACTCCTTGCGGGAGGTGGCGGGGGCGGCGGAGACCGGGGAGGGGTTCGTGCCGGCCCGCGAGAGGACGAGCAGCAGCAGCCAGGTGATGAGGAGGCTGAGGATGGAGACGGCCACCGACATCCGGGCCTGGGCACCGGAGATGGAGACGATCCACACGGCGAAGGGCTGGAAGCCGAGGAGCGAGGCGATGGTGAACTCGCCGAGGACCAGGGCCAGGGTGAGGAAGGCCGCTCCGGCGAGTGAGGCCCGCAGGTTGGGCAGCAGCACGCGCAGGACCACGTGCGGCCAGCTCGCGCCGCAGCTGCGGGCGGCCTCGACCAGGGTGGGGACGTCGACGGCGCGCAGTCCCGCGTCGAGCGAGCGGTAGACGAAGGGCAGTGCCAGCACCGTGTAGGCGAGGACCAGGACGACGGGGAAGTCCGGGTTCTGGACGGCGAGGAAGGTCTGGTAGAGCGGGGTCCGCGAGAGGTGCTCGGGTCCCCAGCGGAGCACCGTGGTGATGCCGGTGACCAGGGCGATGGGCGGTACGACCAGGGGCAGCATGCACATCACCTCCACCACGGGCCGCAGCCTCGGCGAGCCGATGCGTACGGCGACCAGGGCCGGCACCGCCAGTAGCAGGGACAGCGTGATGGTAGCGGCGGCCAGGCCGAGCGAGAGGAGCAGGCTCCGCATGAAGCCCTCGGCGCCCAGCAGTTCGGTGTAGGCCTCGAAGGTGAGGCCCTGGCCGGGCACGTGCACGGTGAACACGAAGGAGGCGGCGAGCGGGAGCAGGAAGTAGGCGCCCGCGAGGGCGAGGACGGCTCCGCGCCAGATGCGGGGACGCGGGCGGCGGGCCCGCGCCGGGGTGGCCCCGGTGGCCGCTTCGGCACGGTCCGTCCGGGGGGCGGTCGGGGTCATCGCAGCCATCGGGCGCTCCGTCGCTGGAGGGGCAGGTAGACCGCCATGACCAGGCCGGCGATCAGGATCATGTCGAGGCCGAGGGCGAGCGCCACGTTCTCCTGGCCGGTGAGCACGTTGCCGGAGAGGGCGTCGGCGATCTTCAGCGTGACCAGCGGTACGGAGCCGCCGACGAGGGCGGCGGCCGTGGCGTGCGCGGCGAAGGCGGTGCCGAAGAGCAGGACGAACCCGCCGAGCAGGGACGGTGCCAGCACGGGCAGGCCGACGTGGCGCCAGAACTGCCGTCCGGTGGCCCCGTTGTTCTGGGCGGCCTCGCGCCACTGCGGGCGGAGCCCGTCCAGGGCGGGCACGATCACCAGGACCATCAGGGGAGTGAGGAAGTACAGGTAGACCACGGCGAGGCCGGTGAAGGAGTACAGGTCCCAGCCGAGGTCGGTGAGGTCCGCCAGCTGGGTGACGACTCCGGAGATCCCGGCGGTCGCGATGAACGCGAAGGCGAGCGGCACCCCGCCGAAGTTGGCGAGGACGCCCGAGGCGGTCAGGGCCGCGGAGCGCAGGGCGGTGGAGCGGGAGGTGACCAGGGCCTGGGCGATCAGGACGCCGAGGACGCCGCCGAGCAGTGCGGTCAGGGCGGAGAGCTGGACGCTGCCGATGAGGGAGCCGAGGTAGGGGCCCTGGAGGGAACGGGCGAGGTGCTCGCCGGTGACGCGGGTGGCGCCGGTGACCGGGTCGGTGCGGGTGACGGCGCCGAAGGCGATGGCGCCGAGCGGCAGGCCGAAGCAGAGCCCGGTGAAGGCGATGAGGGGGAGGGCGGCGAGCCAGGTGCGCGGGCCGCGCCGCCGGCGGCTGAGGGCGGTGCCGCCGGCGGTCCCCTGCGTGGGGGAGGTGGAGGTGGGTGCGGACATCAGCTGAGGGCCTTGTCCCACTTCTCGGCGAGGGTGGCCTTGGCCTTGTCGAGCTCGGTGGAGGCCGGGAAGGACGGGGTGCCCTGGACCTGCGGGAGCTTGGTGACGGCGTCCTTGTCGGCGGTGCCGTCGGCGGCCATCACGGGGAGCAGCACGGGGCGGGCGTGGCCCTTGAGCCAGATGTTCTGGCCCTCGGCGCTGTAGAGGAACTCCATCCACAGGCGGGCGGCCGCCGGGTTGGGGGCGTCCTTGTTGACTGCCTGCGAGTAGTACTGGGCGTAGACGCCGTCGGAGGGGACCGAGACCTTCCAGTCGACGCCCTTGCCCTTGAACTGCTCGGCGTAGCCGGCGTTCAGGTAGTCCCAGTCGATCGAGATGGGGGTCTCGCCCTTCTCGACGGTGGCCGGGGTGGACTCGACGGGGATGAAGTTGCCGCTCTTGCGCAGCTGTCCGAAGAAGTCGATGCCGGGCTGGATGTCGGCGAAGGAGCCCTTGTTGGCGAGGGCGGCCGCGTAGACGCCGCCGAAGGCGGAGCCGGACTTGGTCGGGTTGCCGTTGAGGGCGACCTTGCCCTTGTACTCGGGCTTGAGGAGATCGGCGAAGGTCTGCGGGCAGTTGGGGATGCGCGCGGCGTCGCAGCCGATGGAGACGTAGCCGCCGTAGTCGTTGTACCAGCGGGCGTCGGCGTCCTTCTGGGAGCCGGGGATCTTGTCCCAGGCGGTGACCTTGTAGGACGCGAACAGGTTCTCGGCGGCGCCGCTGCGGGCGAAGGCGATGCCGAGGTCGAGGACGTCGGGGGCGCGCTTCTGGCCCTTGCGGGACTTGACCGCGGCGATCTCGTCGGCGCTGGTGGCGTCCGGGTTCTCGCTGCCGACCTTGATCTTCGGGTACTTCGCCTGGAAGGCCTTGACCATCTCGCCGTAGTTCGCCCAGTCCGGCGGCAGGGCGATCACGTTGAGCTGACCCTCCTTCTCGGCGGCGGCCACGAGTGCCTCCATGCCTCCGAGGTCGGCCGCCGAGGTCGCGGCGCCCGGCTGGGTCTTGCCCTTGGCGTCGCCGGAGGCGGCGCCGCCGGGCTGCTGCGGGTCGGGCGCTGCGCCGCACGCGCTGAGCGTGGTCAGGACGGCGGCGCTGAGCAGTACGGCCGCGCCACGACGGGCGGTGGAACTGAGCACGGTCTCTCCCGGAGACGAAGGGGGCTGCACTTGTCAGATCACTTGTCTGAACAAGTTGGCTCCAGTTCGCCCGTGCTCGCTGTACGGACGGTGAACGGCGGCTGGACCGTGGAGCACGGCTCGACGAAGAGACGAGAATGACCGAAAGGAGTCGTGACAGATCCGCCCGGATGCTCATCGATGATGATCAAGACCGTGAGGTCGCAGAGCACCGCAACGAGGGGGAACGGCATGGGAACGGCCCGGTATCTGGAGATCGCCGACGAGCTGCGCCGGGCGATCCTGTCCGGCGCCCACCCGGTGGGGGGCCGGCTGCCCTCGGAGAGCGACCTCGCCACCCGCTGGTCGGTCTCGCGCGGAACCGTCCGCCAGGCCGTCGCCACCCTCGCCGCCGAGGGGCTCATCGGCTCCAGCCAGGGGGCGCGCAGGATCGTCCTGCGTCACGAACGACGGCACAGTTTCGGCGAGTTGAACAGTTTCGCACAATGGGCCGAGGGGGTCGGCCACGAGGTGCGCAGCCGCTTCGTCTCCCGCACCCGGCGGCCCGCAACCGCCGAGGAGGCGGAGCGGCTCGCCCTGCCCGCGGGTACGGAGATCCTGGCCGTGCTGCGGCTGCGCACGCTCGACGGCGAGCCGACGATGGTGGAACGGACCGCCTACGCCGACTGGGTCGCGGCGGCCGTGGAGGCGTTGCCGCAGGACTGCCGCTCGGTGATGGACAGCCTCGCCGCGGACTCCGGGATCGTGGCCCACTACGGGGAACACCTCATCGACGCGCTCCCGGCCGGCAGCGAGGACGCCCGGCTGCTGGAGATCCGGCGGGGAGGTCCGCTGCTGCGCCAGCGACACACTTCGGCCACCCGCACGGGGCGCCCGATCGAATGGTCCGACGACCGGTACCGGGCCGGCAGCGTCACCTTCAGTGTGAGCAACTCGGCAGTAGCCACACCACTGGAGCGGCATCCGGGGGGCGGCGAACGCTGAGGGAATCCCGATCATGCGGTCGACTCCGCCGCTGTAGTGTCCCCACCGAAACCGGTCCGTTGCCGAACCTGCATGAGGGAAAACCTTGATCGACGTGCACCGGCTGCGCATCCTGCGCGCCGTGGCCGAGCACGGGAGCTTCAACCGCGCGGCGACCGCGCTGCGGCTGACCCCTTCGGCCGTCTCCCAGCACATCGCCGCCCTGGAGCGCGGCATCGGCCACCCGGTGGCGCGGCGCAGCACGCGCGGAGTGACGCTCACCGAGGCCGGCCGGCTGCTGGTGGAGACGGCCGAGACGGTCACCGCCGAGCTGGACCTCGTCCGGTCGCGGATCGACCGGCTGACCGCCGACCGGGCCAGCCTGACGGTGGCCACCTTCACCAGCGGCGGCCGGCACCTGCTGCCGCGGGCGCTCGACGCCTTCGTGGCCGTGCGTCCCGAGGTCGAACTGACCGTGGTGGAGGCCGAACCGGAGGTCTCGCTGGCGATGGTGCGGTCCGGGGCGGCGGACCTCTCGCTGGCCTACCACTTCGACGGGCCCCTGCCGGCCGGCGGCGCCGGGCCGGCCGGTCCGGCCTGGCTGCCCCTGATGGAGGACCCGCTGTACGCGGTCCTGCCGCCCGGCCACCGGCTGGCGGAGCGGGAGGTGCTGGAGCCCGCGGAACTGGCCGGCGACCGGTGGGTGCTCGGCTGCCTGAAGACGGAGGCCTTCCTGCGCCGGTACGCGGACCGCGCCGGGTTCGAGCCCCGCATCGCCGCGTCGACCACCGACTACTTCTTCGCCCAGACCCTGGTCGAGGCGGGCGTCGGGGTCTCCCTGATCCCCCGCATCGCGCTGGCCCCGGCCGCCGGATCGACCAAGGTGGCCCTCGCCTCACCGCGCCCGGCCCGCCACATCGGCGTGGCGACCCCGCGGCGCACCCCCCTCGACCCGCTCGCCGCCGCGCTGCGGGACGCCCTGCGCGAAGCGGCGGCCGCGGGCTCCGCACCGGTGGGTGCCTCCGGCCCGGGCGTGGAGGTGGGTCCGTGAGGCACGTCGTACACGTCCTACAGGGGCTCGCCGCCAATCCGGCGCTGCCGCCCGCGTTCGTCGCCCGGCTGGTCGCCTTCGCCGTCGGGGAGGACGTCGAAGAGGGCGCCCGGGTGGCGTCCGTACTGGCCGACCGCGCCGACCTGAGCCGTGAGCAGGCCCTGACCCTGGCCGCCCACGAGGGGGTCCTGGCCGTCGGCCCGGTCCGCCGGGGGCTGCTGCGCGCCGACGACATCGATCCCCGGGCCCTGCCGGACGCCGCCCTCGCCCTGCTCGACGAGGGCCTGGGCCTGCCGCACTGGCCAGCTCTCCTCGTCACGGACCCGGAACCCGGCCGGCGGGAGAAACTGGCCGCCTGCCCCGGCCTGCCCCCGGAGGTGGCCGCCCGGCTGGCCGCCGACCACCGGCTCGACGTGGTGACCTCCTTGGCGGCGCACGGGACCCCGGACCCGGCCACGGCGGCCCTGCTGGCCGCGCATCCGCACGCCGAGGTGCGCCTGATGACCGCCCTCAACGAGGTGGTGCCCCCGGCCCTGCTCTCCGCACTGCTCACCGGGGAGGGGCTGCCCGAGGCCGCCGAGTGCGCCGTCTGCGGGACGGACCCTGAGCTGCGCTGGTACGCCCCTTACCTCCGCGGGGGCGCCGCCTGCGACGGCTCCCACCGGTCCACCGTCCAGGAGACGCGGCAGGCCGCCCTGGCGAACCCCTCGACCCCGGCCGGCGACGTGGCCCGGTTCGCCGGTGACCCCTCGATGCTGCTGCGGGAGCCCGTGGCCGCTCGGGCCGGTCTGCCGGACGCGGTGTACGCCGAGCTCGCCCGCGACCCGGTGCCCGGGGTCCTGTGGGCCCTGGCCGGCAATCCCGGGACGGGTGAGGCGGTGATCCGCGAACTCGCCGGCGTCCGGGACCCGGAGGTGCTGGCCCGCCTGATCCGCCACCCCCGCCTGCCACTCGACCTCCTGGCCGGGCCGGTCGGCCGGGCGCGGGCCGGCCGGGAGGCGCTGCCGCGGATCACCGCCGCCACGGCGGCCGAGGTCGACGAGCTGGCGGCCTCGGCCGAGGTGGGCGTACGGGCGCTCGTGGCGCGGCGGCGCGATCTGCCGCCCGCGGTCCGCGACGCCCTCGCCGCCGATCCGGACGCGAAGGTGGTCAAGGCCGTCGCCTCCCACCCGGGCCTGGGCGAGGACCGGCTGCGCGCGATGGCGGCGCGGCACGGCGTGCCCGTCCTGGCGCAGGTGGCCGCCAACCCGGACGCCCCGGGCGCCCTGCTGGAGGAGCTGGTCCGCCACGATCCGCCGGTGCCGGGGGTGCTGCGGGCCGTGGCGCGGCATCCGAACGCCACGGGGCCCGCGCTGCTTGGCTGCCTGCCCGACGTCAAGGCCCGTCGGCACGTCGCCGCCCATCCGGCGCTTCCCGCAGGGGAGTTGCCCCGCTTGCTGGACGACCCGGACCGGCAGGTGGTGGAGGCCGCGGCGGCCCACCCGGCCCTCCCGCTCGCGGTGATGCGGGAGTCGATGCCCTGAGACCGCCTAGCCCGGGGGGCCGTCGGCCGATCCCGGGGTGACCAGCCCCGTCTCGTAGGCGAGGACCACGGCCTGGGCCCGGTCCCGCAGGCCGAGTTTGGCGAAGATCCGCGCCACGTGGGTCTTCACGGTGGCCTCGCTGAGCGTCAGCTCCCCCGCCAGCTCGGCGTTGGACCGCCCGTGGCCCATCAGCGTCAGCACCTCCCGCTCGCGCGGGGTCAGCGCGGCCAGGTCCCGGTGCGGCGCCGGGATCCCGGCCGCGGCGTTCGCGGACGCCCCGGGGGCCGGGGCGCACCGCTCGACCAGGCGGCGGGTGATGGACGGCGCGAGCAGGGCGTCGCCGGTCCCCACCAGCCGTACGGCGGCCGCCAGGTGTTCGGGGGTGACGTCCTTGAGCAGGAACCCGCTGGCCCCGGCCGCGAGGGCGGCGTAGACGTACTGGTCGAGGTCGAAGGTGGTCAGCATGATGACGCGACAGCCGGGGAGTTCGGCCATGATCCGGCGGGCGGCCTCCAGACCGTCCATGCGCGGCATCCGGATGTCGAGCAGGACCACGTCGGGGCGCAGGCTCCGCGCCATCGACACCGCCTCGACCCCGTCCGCGGCCACCCCGGCCACCTCGACGCCCCGGGCCGTCAGGATCAGCCGGAAGCCGGTGCGCACGAGTTCCTGGTCGTCGGCGATCAGCACCCGGGGCCCGGGTGCGGCCGCCGTCACGGCCGGTCCAGGGGAAGGCGCGCGCGGACCCGGAACCCGCCGCCGAGGCGGCGGCGGGCATCGAGGTCGCCCCCGTAGACGGCGACGCGTTCCCGAAGGCCCAGGAGCCCCCGACCGGTCCCCTCGGCCTGCGGCCGGCCGCCGCGCCGCCCGCCCGTGCGGGCCCCGCCGTCGTCCGCGCCCGCATCGGCGGTCAGCACGCTCGGGCCCCCGCTGAGCACCTCAACCCGCAAGGCACTGTCCGCGTACCGCACCGTCACCTCGGCCTTCACCCCGTCCCCGTGTTTGAGCGCGTTGGTCAGCGCTTCCTGGATGATCCGGTACGCCGTCACGTCGATCCCCGCCGGGAGGGGCCGCGGCTCGCCGGAGATCCGTACGTCCACCGGCAGCCCGGCGAAAGCGATCTTGTCGATGAGCGGGCTCAGCCGGCTCAGGCTCGGCTGCGGGGTCAGCTCGGCGACGCCCCCGTAGGGCTCGTCCTCACCGTCCTGGGCGGGCGCGAGCAGGCCCAGGAGGTGGCGCAGCTCGGTCATGGTGTTCCGGCCGGCGTTCTCCACCGCGCTCATCGCGGCCGCGGCCTCCTGCGGCATGGTCGCGAGCACTTCGCGGGCCGCCCCGGCCTGCACGATCATCAGGCTCACGTTGTGACTGACGATGTCGTGGAGTTCGGCGGCGATCCTGGCCCGTTCCGCGTCGACCGCCCCGCGGGCGGCGCTCTCGCGCTCCCGCTCCAGCAGCCAGCCGTGCTCCCCCCGGGCCGCCCGGTGCTCGCGCCGGGTCCGCGCCAGCGCGACCCCCAGGCAGAGCGCCACCACGGCCGCCGCGCCCGCCGACGCCAGTGCGCCCCCCGTCAGCCAGCCCACCGCGCCCGCCCCACACCCTCATCCGCCCCGCACACCCGACCCGTCCCCCGCGGACCGCCCCGTACTCTAACCGCGAACTCCCCTGACCCGACGCCAGTTCCCGTCGGCACGGGCCCTGTCACGCCGCTGCGCCGACCCGTCGGCCGGTGCCGTCCCCGCACCCGGGCGGGGCGGCGGCGCGCCCGCGTACATCTGTGGGATGACCCKCCCCACGGGTTACATCCGGTGGGTGACGCCCGGTGCGGGGCGGGCCTTCTAAGTTCGGGGCATGACAAAAGATCATGACAGTGCCCCCGGGGTCGTCGTCCGGCTGGACCGCGTGCACAAGGAGTACGGCGACGCGAAGGCCCTGGACGGCCTCTCCCTGGAGATCCGCAAGGGGGAGGCGGTCGCCGTGATGGGGCCCTCGGGCTGCGGCAAGTCGACCCTGCTCAACATGGTGGCCGGCCTGGACCGGCCGACGGCGGGCACCGTCGAGGTGCACGGCCAGGACCTGGGGTCCCTGTCGGAGACCGGTCTGGCCCTGTTCCGCCGCCGCGGCGTGGGCATGATCTTCCAGTTCTTCAACCTCATCGACGACCTGCCCGCCCTCGACAACGTGGCGCTGGCCGCCCAGTTGACCGGCGTCTCCGCCCGTCAGGCCCGCCGCCGGGCCCTGGAACTCCTCGACGAGCTCGGGATCGCCGACCGGCGCGACCACTACCCCGCCACCCTCAGCGGCGGCGAGCGCCAGCGGGTCGCCGTCGCCCGGGCCCTGATGAACCGGCCCGCGCTGCTGCTCGCCGACGAGCCGACCGGCGCCCTCGACAGCCGCTCCGGCGAACAGGTGATGGACCTGCTGATCGACCTCAACCAGATCGGCCAGACCCTGCTGATCGTCACCCACGACCCCCACCTGGCCACCCGCTGCGCGAGCCGCCTGGTCGAGGTCGCCGACGGCCGCGTGGCCCGCGAGAGCACGCTGGCGGTGACCGCGTGAACGCCGTGTGGCGGGCGGCCCGCGCGGCCGTCCGGCGCCGCCGGGTGCAGACCTTCGTCATCGGGCTGGTCGTCCTGTGCTCCACCACCACCGTGCTGCTCGCCCTCGCCCTGCTCGACGCCGCGTCGGGCCCCTTCGAGAAGGCGCACGCCCGCCAGCGCGGTGCGCACGTGGTGGCGTCCTTCGACACCGGCAGGGTCTCGCCGGAGCAGCTCGCGCGGACCGCGGACCGACCCGGGGTGGAGGCCTCGGCGGGCCCCTTCGGGCAGGCCGTCGTCAACGTTCCCGACGGCTGGCTCTGGACGGCGGGCGGCACGCTCTCCGTCGTGGGCCGGGCCGATCCGGCGGGCCCGGTGGACCGGCTCGAACTCCTCGAAGGGCACTGGGCCAACGCGCCCGGGGAGATCGTCGTCAACTGGCCCTCCCAGGGCTCCCCCGGCCCGGAACTGCTCGGCACCACCCTCGACTCCCCCGGGGGGCCGAAGCTGACGGTCGTCGGTTTCGCCGCCGGCATGAGCAAGTCGGCGAGCGCCTGGGTCACGCCCGGACAGATGGCCGCGATGCACCCCACCTCCGCGCAGATGCTGTACCGGTTCACCGACGCGTCGAGCGCGAGCCGGCTGGACGCCGCCCTGGCCGAAGCCACCGCGGACCTCCCGGGCGGATCGCTGACCGGCGCGCAGGACTACTTCACCCTGAAGGCGGCCTTCTCGGCGCTGGCCGACTCCTACCTCCCCTTCATCACCTTCTTCGGCGTGCTCGGCCTCCTGGTGTCCTGCCTGATCGTCGGGAACGTCGTCAGCGGGGCCGTCGTCTCCGGCTACCGGCACATCGGCGTGCTCAAGGCCGTGGGCTTCACCCCGAACCAGGTCGTCGGCGTCTACCTGACGATGGTCTGCCTGCCGGCCGTCGTCGGCTGCGTCCTCGGCACCCTCGCCGGCAACGCCCTGGCGGGGCCGATCCTGAAGGTGGCGTTCGCCGGCATCGAGACCGGCCGGGCCTCCGTCGGCGCGTACGGCACGTGGGTGTCCGTCGTCTGTCTGGCGGGCATGCCCGCCCTCGTCCTGCTGACCGCCCTGGCCCCCGCCCTGCGGGCGCACCGGCTGCCCGCCGCACGGGCGATCAGCGCGGCCGGCGCTGCGCGTACCGGCCGCGGGCGGCGCTTGCAGCGGCTGCTCGGCGGCAGCCGGCTGCCGCGGTCCGTCAGCCTCGGGCTGGGGCAGTCCTTCGCCCGGCCCGCGCGCACCCTGCTGACCCTCTCCGCGATCGTGCTCGGCGTCACCACGGTGACCCTGGCGACCGGACTGACCGGCACGATGCTGGCCTACGCGGACGCGGGCCGGGACGGGGGCACGCGGATCCAGGTGTCGGCGGGCGGTCCGGGCAACGGCCGTACCCCGCCGGCGCTCACCGACCCGCAGATCGAGGACCGGCTGCGGGCGCTGCCCGGCACGGCCGGGGTACGGGCCCGCGCGCTCTCCCAGGCGCACCTGGCGGGGCAGGCACAGACGGTCTTCGCCGACTTCTACCGCGGGGACGCGTCCCGGGACCCGTACCGGATCGTGCGGGGCCGGGCGCCGGAGGCGGAGGGCGAGGTCGTCGCCGGTCCGGCGTTCCTGACGCAGCGCGGGCTGGCGATCGGTGACCGGACCACGCTGGAACTGCACGGCCGGCAGGCCCCGGTGGTCGTCGTGGGAGAGCTGGTCGAGGGCAACGCGCAGGCCCTGGAAGCCTCCTGGCCGACCCTCCTGAAGCTCGCACCGGACCTGCGCGCCACCGAGTACACGGTGCGGCTGGCCCCGGGGACCGACGCACGGGCCCATGCGAAGGCCGTCGAGGCGATCGACCCGGGGCTGCGCGCCACCGTCCCGGACACCTCCAACGCGGGCACGACGACCGTGGTGACCTTCTCCACGGTGTTCACGGTGTTGCTGACCCTCGTCGCCTCCCTCGGGGTCTTCAACACCGTGCTGCTGAACACCCGTGAGCGCCGCCGGGACCTCGGCATGCTCAAATCGATCGGGATGACGCCCCGGCAGGTGGTGGTGATGACGGTGACCTCGGTCGCCGGGCTGGGCGCGGCCGGCGGGCTGCTCGGGATCCCGCTGGGCATGGTGGCGCACCGGCTGGTCGTGGACCACGTCGCGGTGGTGTCCTTCCCGGAGGCGATGAAGGACGTCTGGCACGCACCGCAACTGGCCGTCCTGCTGCTGGCGGGTGTGGTGATCGCCGTGCTGGGCGCGCTGGTTCCGGCACGCTCGGCCGCACGGGCGACGATCGCGGCGGTCCTGCACACCGAGTAGGTTCTCGACCCATGCAACGACGACCTCTCGCACTGGTGCTCGACGTACTGCTGATGCTGGTGGGGGCCCTGTTGGGGATCGCGACGAACTACGCGACCAACGTGGAGGGGGCGGTCCCGCTCCCGCTGCGGCTGCTGCGCCAGTGGTCGATACCCCTCGTCGGGATCGGCCTGCTGGCCCTGGTCGGCGGGCAGTTGTGGCTGCGCTGGCTGGAACGCCGGCCGGCCGCACCGGCCGCCCGGTGGACGGCCGGACAGCCCCCGTACCCCGGGCTGGAGGCCTTCGGGGAAGAGGACGCGGCCGTCTTCTTCGGCCGGGAGCGGGAGACCGCCGAGCTGGTCGCCCGGCTGCACCCGGCGGTCCCGGCGCGGGCGCACCGGTGCGTGACGGTGGTCGGGCCCTCCGGCTCCGGCAAGTCCTCGCTGGTCCGGGCCGGGCTGCTGCCCGCGCTGACGGGGCGCCGCGCGCGCTGGACCGCGTACCCGGCCATCACCCCCGGCACCGATCCGGTCGGCGCGCTGCGCGCGGCCGTGGACGGCGGGCCACGGGACGGGCGGCCGAGGGTGCTGGTGGTGGACCAGCTGGAGGAACTGCTGACGCTGTCGGGCGCCGGGGAGCGCGCGGCCTTCGCGGAGGCGGTACGGGAGGTCCTGGACCGGGATCCGCGGCTGTGGCTGGTGGGCACGTTGCGCTCGGACTTCCTGACCGGGTTCCTGGAGGGCGGACTGGCACCCCTGGTACGGGATCCGATGGTGATCGGCGCCCTGCCCCGGGAGGCGCTGCACGAGGTGGTGGCCCGCCCGGGGGCCGCCGCCGGGGTGGAGTTCGAGGCGGGGCTGGTCCCCCGGATCGTCGACGACTGCGGGGGAGGCGACGCGCTGCCGTTGCTCGCCTACACCCTCCAGGAGCTGTACCGGCGCGCGGGCGGGCCCGGGTCCGTGATCGGCCACGCCCTGTACCGGGAGGTCGGCGGGGTCGCGGGCGCGCTCGTCGGGCAGGCCGACCGGATCCGCGCGGAACTGCTGGGCCCCGGCGGTCCGCACGGCGACGATCCGGTGGTGGGGACACTGCTGCGGCTGGTCACCGTACGGGGCGGGGAGGCGGTGCGCAGGCGGGTCGCGCGCGCCGAACTGACGCCCGCCGAGGGGGAGATCGCCGACGCCTTCGTCGCGGGCCGGCTGCTGACCTCCGACGCGGGGGTCCTCGACCTGGCCCACGAGGCACTGCTGCGCCGGTGGCCGCCGCTCCACGCGGCCGTCGAGGCCCACGTCGAGCGGCTGCGGCAGCGGGGCGCGTGGGAACGCTGGGCGCAGGAATGGGAGTTCGCGGGGCGGGGCGAGGCGTTCCTGCTGACCGGGGCCCGGCTGGCGGACGCACGGTCCTGGCTGGCCGGGCAGGCCGGCGCCCCGTCCGGGCTGGAGGTGTCGGCGCTCGTCGTGGAGTACGTCGACCGCAGCGCCCGTGCGGACGGCGCGGCGCGGGCCGGCACCGCGGACGCGGTGGCGGCCCGGGTCCTGGAGAGCCGGGAGCCGGAGACCGCGATCGGGATCGCCCGCGCGGCGGTCACCGAGTGGGCGCCGACCCGGGCCGCCCTCCAGGCGCTGCGGACCGCGCTGGACGGATCGCTGCTGCGCGCGGTGCGCGGGGATTTCAGGGCGGCGGTGACGGGCGCGGCCTGGTCGCCCGACGGGTGGCGGCTCGCGGCCTGTTCGGGTGACGGACGGCTGCGCGTGTGGGAGGCGGGCATCGGGGCGCAGGCCGGGGCGGAGACCGTGACGGGAGCCCTGGCCGAGGAGCCTTCGGCGGTGCTCGACGTGCCGGGCCGGTGGCCCCGTGCGGTGGTCTGGTCGCCCGACGGGGCCCTGCTGGTGTGCGCCACCCGCGACGCGCGGCTGACCTCGTGGGAGACGGCGTCCTGGCGCCGGTCGGCGACCGTACGGCACGGGGCGGACGGGGACGGCGGCGGGCCCGGGCGGTCCGGTGGGGACGGCGGCGGGCACGGGGCGCTCGCCTTCTCCCCGGACGGCCGCCGGCTGGTGTCGGCGGCCGGCGACGGGGTGCTCCGGCTGTGGGACCCGGCCGCGCTTACCCCCGCCGGCACCCTGCAGGCGCCGCCGGGCACGGTGTGGAGCGTGGCCTGGTCCCCCGACGGCAGTCGGCTCGCGGCCGCCGGTGAGGACGGGGTCGTACGGGTGTGGCCGTCGGCGGGCCCCGGCGGCCCGGTCCCGGCCGGGCCCGCGCACCGGAACCGGGTCACGGCGTTGTGCTGGTCCCCGGACGGCGCCCTCCTGGCCTCCGGGTCGACGGACCGGACGGTGGTGCTCCGGGACGCGGCGACGGGGGCGGCGGTCCGCACGTTCGAGAGCATGGACGGGATCAACTGCCTGGCCTTCTCCCCCGACGGAACCCGGCTCGCCGCCGGTGACCAGCACCGCAACGTCCGCGTCTGGGACCTGCGCCCGGGCGAGGGCCCCGAGGACGCGGCGCTCTGGCTCACCGGGCACCGGGACGCCCTCTACGCGCTCTCCTGGGCCCCGGACGGCCGGCGCCTGGCCACGGCCTCGCGGGACCGGACCCTCGCCGTGTGGGACACGGGCGCGCCGCCGACGGTACTGCGCGGGCACGCCGAGTCGGTGTGGCGGACGGCCTGGTCGCCGGACGGCAGCCGGCTGGCCAGCGCCTCCGAGGACGGGACCGTACGGGTCTGGCGGACCCCGGAGTTCGGACCGCCCGAGGTGCTGTCCCTCGGGCAGTGCGGGGACCTGGCCTGGTCGCCCGACGGCACCCGGCTCGCGGTGGGCCGCCGGGACGGCACGGTGGCGCTGTGGCCGCGCGACGGCGGCCCGTCGGCGCTGGAACTGGACGGGCACGGCGACGAGGTGTCGGCGGTCCGCTGGTCCCCTGACGGGACCCGGCTGGCGACGGCCGCGCGCGACGGCCTCGTACGGGTGTGGGACGCGGCGGGCGGGACCGCGCTGCGGGTGCTGCGCGGACACCGGGACTGGGTGACCGGGGCCGACTGGTCGCCGGACGGGACCCGGCTGGCGACCTGCGGGACGGACCGCAGGGTGATCCTCTGGGACCCGGACACCGGCGAGCGGGTCGGGACGTTGGAGGGCCACGCCGACCAGGTGTGGAAGGTCGCCTGGTCCCCGGACGGACGCCGGCTGGCCACCGGCTCCCGGGACCGCACGGTGCGGCTGTGGAACCCGGCGGGGTCCTCCGCGGGGCACGTCGTCCTGACGGGTCACGAGGACCGGGTCCAGGAGATCGCCTGGTCCCCGGACGGGACCCGGCTGGCCTCCGTTTCCCGGGACCGCACGGTCCGGCTGTGGGACCCCGCATCGGTGACGGCCCCAGCCGTCGTGGTGGGGCTGCACGCCGACTGGATCAACGGCCTGTGCTGGTCCCCCGACGGCACCCGCCTCGCGACGGCCTCCCGCGACCGGACCGTCCGGCTGTGGACCCCGGCGGACCCGGACCCCGCCCCCCTGCTGCGCCTGTCGGCGGCCCGCGTGCTCCATCCCCCGACCCCGGAGGAACGCCGCGCCCACCGCCTCCCGCCCCCGCCCTGACCCGTGGGAGGGTGCGCGATCCGGCTGGGGGCCTGCGGGCCCGTGGTCGAAGTGG
>NZ_JBFRER010000063.1:0-41273 GCF_052114405.1 Streptomyces sp. M-16
CGCCGCCGCCGCGACCCCGGCTTCCGCCGCCGCCGCGACCCCGGCTTCCGCGCCCGGCCCCGGCCCGGCCCGCGGATCCGGCCCGTCGGCCGTCACCGGGGGCTCCGCCCCCGGCCACCCGTCCGCGGGCCCGGGGACCGCGGACGGGGCCCCCGCATGGGCCGGGTCCGGGATCGACCCCGACGAGCTGCCCGACGGGCTCGTCGTCGCCGACCACACCGGCCGGGTGATCTGCTTCAACCGGGCCGCGGCCCGGATGACCGCCACCGACCCGGGCCAGGCCCTCGGCGCCCGCATCGACCGGGCGCTGCCGCTCGAAGACCTCGAAGGCCGCCGCTGGTGGGCCCTGACCGACCCGTACGGCGGCCTCGCCACCCGCCGCGGACAGCCCGAGCGGAATCTGCTCCTGCCCGGCGGCCGCGAGGTGCTCGTCTCCGCCCGCTACGTCCGCAGCCACCCCACCGGCCCGCTGTGCCGCCTCGTGGTCACCCTGCGCGGCACCGAGGCCCGCCGCCGCACCGAACGCAGCCACGCCGAGCTGATCGCCACCGTCGCGCACGAGCTGCGCTCCCCGCTGACCTCGGTGAAGGGCTTCACGGCGACCCTCCTGGCCAAGTGGGAGCGGTTCACCGACGACCAGAAGCGGCTGATGCTGGAGACCGTCGACGCCGACGCCAACCGCGTCACCCGCCTGATCGCCGAGCTGCTCGACATCTCCCGCATCGACTCCGGCCGCCTGGAGGTGCGCCGCCAGCCGGTCGACATCGCCGCCGCCGTCGGCCGCCACGTCCAGGCGCTCACCGCGAACGGCCAGGCACCCGAACGCTTCCTCGTCCGCGTGAGCCGCCCCCTGCCCGACCTGTGGGCCGATCCGGACAAGATCGACCAGATCCTCGGCAACCTCCTCGAAAATGCGGTGCGCCACGGTGACGGAACGGTCACCATCGACGTGGCGCCGCACGAGAAGGGAACCGCCGTCACCGTGACCGACGAAGGCCCCGGGATCCCCGAGGAATCGATGGGCCGCGTCTTCACCCGCTTCTGGCGGGGGAGCAAGCGCGGCGGCACCGGCCTGGGCCTGTACATCGTCAAGGGCATCGTGGAGGCCCACGGCGGCACCATCACGGTCGGCCGCGGCCCCGGCGGCGGGGCCGAGTTCCGATTTATCCTGCCCGTGAGCGCACCGGCCTACCTCACGCAGTAACCCTGCGGAGCGTCTCGCCAGGCGGCCCACGGGCTCCTCCACCCCCGACGGCCCTTAGACTCGTCCTTTGGCACCTTTGTGTCCTTGTGCCGATCGAGTCGTACGGGGACCACCAGCCAGCCATCGGAAGTACGGGAAGAGATGTCGGCACCGAACAAGTCGTACGACCCTGTCGAGGTCGAGGCACTGAAACCGGAAGAGATCGAGCGCATGCGGGACGAGGCGCTCGCCGCCTTCGCGTCCGCCGGCGACCTCGACGAGCTCCGCGAGGCGAAGACCGCGCACATGGGCGACCGCTCGCCCCTGGCGCTCGCCAACCGGGAGATCGGCGCGCTGCCCCCGCAGGCCAAGGCCACGGCGGGCAAGCTCGTGGGTCAGGCCCGCGGCGCCGTGAACAAGGCCTTCGGGGCCCGCACCGTGGCGCTCGAAGCCGAGCGCGACGAGCGGGTGCTGGTCGAGGAGGCGGTGGACGTCACGCTGCCCTACGACCGCGTGCCCGCCGGCGCCCGCCACCCCCTGACCACGCTGATGGACCGCATCGCGGACATCTTCGTGGCCATGGGCTACGAGGTCGCGGAAGGCCCCGAGGTCGAGGCGGAGTGGTTCAACTTCGACGCCCTCAACTTCACGCCCGACCACCCGGCGCGCCAGATGCAGGACACGTTCTTCGTCCAGGGGCCCGAGGGCACCGAGGGCGACGAGTCCGGCGTCGTGCTGCGCACCCACACCTCCCCGGTGCAGGCGCGTTCGCTGCTGGAGCGCAAGCCCCCCGTCTACATCGTGTGCCCGGGGCGGGTCTACCGCACCGACGAGCTCGACGCGACGCACACGCCCGTCTTCCACCAGGTCGAGCTCCTCGCCGTGGACGAGGGCCTGACCATGGCGGACCTCAAGGGCACGATGGACCACATGGTCCAGGAGCTGTTCGGCGAGGGCACCACCACGCGCCTGCGCCCGCACTTCTTCCCCTTCACCGAGCCGTCCGCCGAGATGGACATGCAGTGCTACGTGTGCCGCGGCGCCTCGGTGGGCAACCCCGACCGCCCCTGCCGCACCTGCTCCAGCGAGGGCTGGATCGAGCTCGGCGGCTGCGGCATGGTCAACCCCAAGGTGCTGACCGCCTGCGGTGTGGACCCGGAGAAGTACAGCGGGTTCGCCTTCGGCTTCGGCATCGAGCGGATGCTGATGTTCCGTCACAACGTTGAAGACATGCGAGACATGGTCGAGGGTGACGTTCGTTTCACCCGGCCCTTCGGGATGGAGATCTGATGCGGGTCCCGCTTTCGTGGCTGCGGGAGTACGTAGACCTCCCCGCAGGTGAGACCGGCCGTGACGTGGCGGCCAAGCTCGTCGACGCCGGCCTGGAGGTCGAGACCGTCGAGCAGCTCGGCGCCGGGCTCAAGGGCCCCCTGGTCGTCGGCCGGGTGCTGACGATCGAGGAGCTGGAGGGCTTCCGCAAGCCGATCCGCTTCTGCACGGTCGACGTCGGCTCCGCCAACGGCACCGGTGAGCCGCAGGAGATCGTCTGCGGCGCCCGGAACTTCTCCGTCGGCGACAAGGTCGTCGTGGTCCTGCCCGGCGCCGTCCTGCCCGGGGACTTCGCGATCGCCTCGCGCAAGACCTACGGCCGCACCTCGCACGGCATGATCTGCTCCGGCGACGAGCTGGGCATGGGCGACGACGGCACGCACGGCATCATCGTGCTGCCGCCGGAGCACGAGGTCGGCACCGACGCGATCGAGCTGCTCCAGCTCGTCGACGAGGTCCTCGACATCGACATCACCCCGGACCGCGGCTACTGCATGTCCATGCGCGGCGTGGCCCGCGAGGCCGCCACCGCCTACGGCCTGCCGCTGCGCGACCCGGCGCTGCTCGACGTGCCCGCGCCGAACTCGTACGGCTACCTGGTCAAGATCGACGACCCGGCCGGCTGCGACCGCTTCACCGCCCGCACCGTGACCGGTCTCGACCCCGAGGCCCGGTCCCCGATCTGGCTCACGCGCCGCCTCCAGAAGGCGGGCATGCGCCCGATCTCGCTCGCCGTCGACGTCACCAACTACGTGATGCTCGAACTCGGCCAGCCGCTGCACGCCTACGACCGCTCGCGCCTCGACGGCGCCATCGGTGTCCGGCGCGCCGAGCAGGGCGAGAAGTTCACCACCCTCGACGGGGTCAAGCGCACGCTCGACGCCGAGGACCTGGTGATCACCGACAACAGCGGCCCCATCGGGCTCGCCGGTGTCATGGGCGGCGCCAACACCGAGATCGCCGACTCCGTCACCGACCCGGAGACGGGCGCCGTCACCGGCACCACGGACGTGGTCGTCGAGGCCGCGCACTTCGACTCCGTGTCGATCTCGCGCACCGCCCGCCGCCTGAAGCTCTCCTCCGAGGCCTCCAAGCGCTTCGAGCGGGGCGTCGACCCGCAGGCCGCCGCCGCGGCCGCGCAGCGGACCGTCGACCTGCTCGTGCTGCTCGCGGGCGGTACCGCCGAGGCCGGGGTCACCGAGCTGACCGCCCCGGGCGCCCCGCGCACCATCGCGATGCGCGCCGACCACCCGGACCGGGTCGCGGGCATGGACTACGGCCGCGAGACCGTCGTGCGCCGCCTCCAGGAGGTCGGCTGCGACGTCTACGGCCAGGACGAGCTCGTCGTCACCGTCCCCTCGTGGCGTCCCGACCTCGCCGAGCCCAACGACCTCGCCGAGGAGGTCATCCGGCTGGAGGGCTACGGGAACCTCCCGTCCACCCTCCCGCAGGTGCCCTCCGGCCGCGGCCTGAACGCCCGGCAGCAGCTGCACCGCCGGGCCGGCCGCGCGCTGGCCGCCTCCGGCTACGTCGAGGCGCTGAGCTACCCGTTCCTCGGCGAGGGCGTCTTCGACCAGCTCCAGCTGCCGGCGCACGACGCCGCCCGCCAGGTGGTCAAGCTGGTCAACCCGATCTCCGACGAGGAGCCGGCGCTGCGCACCACGCTGCTGCCGGGTCTGCTCGGCGCGCTGCGCCGCAACGACAGCCGGGGCAGCCACGACCTCGCGCTCTTCGAGACGGGCTCCGTCTTCCTCGCCGGCGACCGGCCGGGCGTCGCCGTGCGCCTGCCCGTGGACCGTCGTCCCACGGACGAGGAGATCGCCACCCTGAACGCGGCCCTGCCCGCGCAGCCGCGCCACGCCGCGGTCGTGCTGGCCGGGGCCCGCGAGCAGGCCGGCTGGTGGGGCAAGGGCCGTCCGGCCGACTGGGCCGACGCGGTCCAGGCAGCCCGCACGCTGGCCGTCGAGGCCGGTACCGAGCTGGTGGTCCGCCAGGGCCAGTACGGCCCCTGGCACCCGGGCCGCTGCGCCGAGCTGGTCGTCGTCCTGAACGGCGTGGAGACGGTCATCGGCCACGCCGGTGAGCTGCACCCCCGCGTGGTCAAGGCGATGGGTCTGCCCGCCCGTACCAGCGCCATGGAGATCGACCTGGACCGTCTCGCGGCGGCCGGCGGCGAGGCCCTCCAGGCGCCCCGGATCTCCTCCTTCCCGGTGGCGACCCAGGACGTGGCGCTGATCGTCGACGCGTCGGTCCCGGCCTCCGAGGTGGAGACCGCGCTGCGCAAGGGGGCCGGCGAACTGCTGGAGTCCCTGCGGCTGTTCGACGTGTTCACCGGTGAGCAGGTGGGCGAGGGCAAGAAGTCCCTCGCGTACGCGCTGCGCTTCCGCGCGACCGACCGCACGCTGACCGCCGAGGAGTCCACGGCCGCGCGCGACGCGGCGGTGGCCCTGGCCGGCGAGCGGACCGGGGCGGTGCTGCGCGGCGCGTAGCGCCCCGCCGCAGAACCCGATCGAGGGGCCCTTCCGGATCACCGGAGGGGCCCCTCACTCATTCGGGTGAGAAGAACGGTGACACGTGTCCGGTACGTCAGGAGGTCGACACAATCGTTCCGGCCGTCGAGCCGGAGGGGAGCGTCCTACGGATGATCACGCGCACGGAGAGGCCCCGGGTGCGCCGGGTGTGCGCCCTCGCCCGGGGCGGCGCCGCGGTGTCCTGGGACCCGTCCGCCCCCGGGCGGCCGGGGCCGGGCCTCGCCACCTGCGCGGCCTTCCTGCTCCTCGCCACGGGCTGCGCGCTGCGCGTCCGCCACGGGCTGGTGGCCGAACTGCGCCGCTCGCGGGAGATCGCCGGAGCCACCCAGCAGGTCCTGCTGAGACCGCTGCCCGGGCGGATGGACGGCCTGGCGCTCGCGGCGGCCCAGCTGTCGGCGAGCCGGGGCGCGTCCGTGGGCGGGGACCTGTACGAAGCGGTGACCACGGCGTACGGCGTACGGGTGCTGATCGGGGACGTACGGGGCCACGGCCTCCCGGCCCTGGGGGCGGCCGCCGCGGTAGTGGGCTCCTTCCGCGAGGCGGCCCACGACGAGCCCGAGCCCGCCGGGGTCCTGCGGCGGATGGAACGCTCCCTGGAGCGGCACCTGCGCGAACGCGCCCGCGCCGAGCCCCCGGCGGCCTCACCGCAACGGCCGCGGTCCACGGTGGCGGAGGAGTTCGTGACGGTGCTGCTGCTCCAGATCGCGGCGGACGGTTCGGTGGAGGCCCTGAACTGCGGTCACCCCTGGCCCTACCGCCTCGACCCGGCACCGGCGTCCGTCCCGCCGGGCCCGCCGGCGCGCACGGTACGGCCGCTCGCGGGCGGCGAGACGCTGCCGCCGCTCGGGGTGGTTCCCCTGCCGCCGGACCTGCGGTCCCGGTACTGCGGGGAGATCGGCCCCGGCGAGGTCCTCGTGCTGTACACCGACGGCGCCGAGGACGCCCGGGACCGCCGGGGCCGCTTCTTCCCGCTGCGGGGCGTCCTCGCCCGGGAGCCGGCGCCCACGCCCGCGCGGCTGGTCGCGGGCGTGCACGCCGCACTGCTGCGCCACACCAGAGGACGGGTCACGGACGACGTGACCCTGCTGGTGCTCCGCAACGACCGGGGCGACCGGGGCGGGCGCCCCTGACGGGCCGCTCCTCCGGCCGGGCCGGGTGCGTGCCGGGCGGCGGAGCCGTACCGGCCCTGCACCGGTCCGGCCGTCTCCGCGCGACCGGCGGAGCCACTCCGCACCGGGCCGGTGGAAGGGCCCGGTGCGGGTGCGGCCCGGCTCCTGGCGGGCGCCCGGCGACCAACCGGGCCCCGGCGCGGAGCCGTGGTGCGCCGCCCGCCTGCCATGGAGTGTCGGGCAGACAGCAGGGCGGGCGGCGCGGTGCCGGGTCGTCGCACTGTACGAGGGGGAGCCGACGACCCGAGCGGCCTCCTTGGCGAGGCTCTTAAGTGAAACCCCGCGGGGCCCCTCCGCGGCAGGGTGCGCATCGCATTTATGCGCGTACTCGATTCACACCCCGTGTGAATCGAGCACACCGCACCCCGCACGGGGCCCCCAGCCACTAGCCTGGATCCGACGAGCCCTTGGAGGGCCCATGCAGCCCAACGCCCTGCTCGACGCCCTCCTCGCCGAGGCGGGCATGTCCCACGCAGGACTCGCCGCGCACGTCAATCAGGCGGGCCGGTCGCGCGGACTCGCGCTGCGCTACGAGCACACCGCGGTCTCGCGCTGGCTGAAGGGGCAGCGCCCCCGCGGCCAAGTGCCCGACCTGATCTGCGAAGTGCTCGGCGGACGCCTGCGACGGCCCGTCGGACTGGAGGACATCGGGCTCGGGATCCCGGGACAGCACAGCCCGCACACGACCCGGATCGGCGGCTTCGTCGACCGCGCCACCGCCCTGTGGCGCTCGGACGAACTGGGCCGGCCCGCGCTGCTCACCGCCGAGGCCGTCACCGGGACCCCGGCCGTGATCCCGGTGTGGGAGTGGGAGAACCCGCCGGAGGACGCCGACGTGTCCCGCTCCGGCCCGCACCGGATCGGGCCCGAGCACATCGAGGTCCTGCGGGCGGCCCGCGCGCACTACGAGCTGATGTACCGGCGGGCCGGCGGGATGGCGACCCGCGCCCGGATCGTCCGCTTCCTCGGCAGCGAGACCGCTCCGATGCTCCGCGGCAGCTACCCGGACGGGATCGGCCGGCTCCTGCACCGGGCCACCGGGTCCCTCGTGGCGGTCGCCGGGATCTGCGCGTACGACTCCGACGCCCACGGGCTCGCCCAGCGCTACTTCCACCAGGCGCTGCGGCTCGCCAAGGCCAGCGGGGACCGGGGGCTCGGCGCGTACGTGATCGCCCTGCTGGTCAACCAGTCGCTGCACCTGCGGGAGTACCGCCAGGCCGTCGCCTTCGCGGAGGCGGCGCTGCGCGCCGCCGGACGGCACACCACCCCGGCGCTGGCCGCGGACCTGTACGCGATGCAGGCCAAGGCCTACGCCCAACTCGGTGATCCGGTGGCCGCGTTGGCCTGCATCCGCAGCGCGGAGGCGGCCGCCGAGCGGATCCGGCCGGGCACGGAGCCCGATGAGACGGGCTACGTACAGCCCGGACTGGTCAACGTACAGGTGGCGGAGGCGCTGCTGAGCCTGGGGGACCTCGACGCGGCGCACGCCCAGGCCGCGGAGGCCGTGGGGACCCCCGCGCACGACCGGGGGAGGGTGCACCGGCTCGCGATGCTGTGCGAGATCCAGCTGCGCCAGGGCGAGGCGGACCGCGCGGTGGCCTCGGCGGCCGAAATGGCCGAACGGGCCAAGGGGATGGAGTCGCTGAGGCTGCGCGACCGGCTGCGGGCGGTCCGGGAACAGCTGCTGACCAGCGGGTACGCGGGCGCGGAGGAGACCGCGCAGCTCATCGACGGGGCGTTGCGCGTTCCCCTGTGACGGCAGGAACTGCTGCCATGTTGCCACCGACGGATGCGAAAGGTGGCACAACCGTGCAGTGGACGAACCTGAGTGAGCAGACCGTGTACAAGAACCGATGGTTCGACGTGAACCTCGCGGACGTGGAACTCCCCGACGGCCGGCACCTGGACCACTTCGTGATCCGGCTGCGCCCGGTGGCCGTGGCCACGGCCGTCAACGAGGCCAACGAGGTGCTGCTGTTGTGGCGGCACCGGTTCATCACCGACAGCTGGGGCTGGGAACTGCCCGCCGGGGTGGTCGAGGACGGCGAGGCCGTCGAGGCGGCGGCGGCGCGGGAGATGGAGGAGGAGTCGGGCTGGCGGCCGGGGCCGCTGCACCACCTGATGACGGTGGAGCCGTCCAACGGGCTGACCGACGCCCGCCACCACCTCTACTGGGCGGAGGGGGCCACGTACGTCGGTCACCCGCAGGACGACTTCGAGTCCTCGCGGCGCGAGTGGGTCCCGCTGAAGCTCGTGCCGGACATGATCGCGCGCGGCGAGGTCCCGGCCGCCAACATGGCGGCCGGGCTGCTCCTGCTGCACCATCTGCGGCTCGGCTAGGCCGGCCGGCGGTGCTCCCCCCGCGCGTCCGCGCCGGGTGTCAGCCGTAGGGGTAGAAGCCCGAGCCGGTCTTGCGGCCGAGGCGGCCCGCGTCGACCATCCGCTGGAGCAGCGGGGGAGCGGCGTACAGCGGCTCCTTGAACTCGGCGTACATGGAATCGGCGACCGAGGCGACCGTGTCCAGACCGATCAGGTCCGCCAGCTTCAGCGGGCCCATCGGGTGGGCGCAGCCCAGCTCCATGCCGTTGTCGATGTCCTCGCGGCTCGCGATGCCGGACTCGAACATCCGGATCGCGGAGAGCAGGTACGGGATGAGCAGGGCGTTGACCACGAAGCCGCTGCGGTCCTGGGCGCGGATCGCGTGCTTGCCCAGCACCTTCGCGACCAGGGCCTCGGCGCGCTTGACGGTTTCGTCGGACGTGGTCAGGGCCGGGATCAGCTCGACGAGCTGCTGCACCGGGGCCGGGTTGAAGAAGTGGATGCCGATGACCTGGTCGGGCCGCGAGGTCGCGACGGCCAGCTTGACCAGCGGGATCGAGGAGGTGTTGGAGGCGAGGATCGCGTCCGGGCGGGTGATCACCTGGTCGAGGACCTGGAAGATCTCCGTCTTGACCTGCTCGTTCTCGACGACGGCCTCGATGACGAGGTCGCGGTCGGCGAACTCGCCGAGGTCGGTGGTGAAGGTGAGGCGGGCCAGGGTGGCGTCCCGTTCCTCCTCGCTGATCTTGCCGCGTTCGGCGGCCTTGGTCAGGGAGTTGTGCAGCCGGGTGCGCCCGATCTCCAGGGCCTCGCCCGTGGTCTCGGCGACCATCACCTCAAGACCGCTGCGGGCGCACACCTCGGCGATGCCCGCGCCCATCTGGCCGCAGCCCACCACGCCGACCCGTGCGATGTCGGTCGGGAGGGTAGAGAGGTCCGTCACATCGTGCCTTTCGCTGCTCATCCATCGCGGGTCCCCCGGAGGGGGCAGTGGTAACTGCGTCCGGCGCCCGCCACGCCCCCCGACGTTACCCCCGTCCTTGCCCCCGGTGGCCGGGTGGGGCGGGCATGCTGGGCGCACGCAGAGTGATGTCACGGAGCGGAACGGAGTCGTCACATGGCGCACATCGGACGGCGGGGGCTGCTGGCGGGGGCCGCGGGGGTGCTGGCCACGACGGCGGCGGCCGCCCCGGCGGGGGAGCGGGGGGCGGTGCGGGGGTCCGGCGGTGGGCGGGCGCCGGTCCCGCAACTCAGGGGGATGTGGATCGCCACTGTGGAGAACGTCGACTGGCCGTCCGGGGCCGGGCTGTCCGCGCGGGAGCAGCGCGCGGAGCTGACCGGGCTCCTCGACACGGCCGTGGAGCGGCGGTTGAACGCCGTGTTCCTCCAGGTCAGGCCGACGGCCGACGCCCTGTGGCCCTCGACGAAGGAGCCCTGGTCGCAGTGGCTGACGGGGGTGCAGGGGCGGGATCCCGGCTGGGACCCGCTGGGCACCGCGGTCGCCGAGGCGCACGCGCGGGGGCTGGAGCTGCACGCCTGGTTCAACCCGTACCGGGTGGCCAACCACACCGATCCGCAGCGGCTCGCCGCGGCGCACCCGGTCCGCCGCAACCCCACCTGGGCGGTGCCCTACGGGGGCAAGCTCTACTACAACCCGGGGCTGCCGCAGGTGCGGGCCTTCGTCCAGGAGGCGATGCTCGACGCCGTCTCCCGCTACCCGGTCGACGGGGTGCACTGGGACGACTACTTCTACCCGTACCCGGTCGACGGCCAGGAGTTCGACGACGACGAGGCCTACGAGCGGTACGGCGGGTCCTTCGCCTCGCGCGCGGACTGGCGCCGCCACAACACCGACACCCTGGTGAAGGAGATGTCGGACCGGCTGAAGGGCGTCCGCCCGGCGGCCCGCTTCGGGGTCAGCCCCTTCGCGGTGTGGCGCAACAGCGACCGGGACCCGCTCGGCTCCCGGACCCGGGCGGGCGTGCAGACGTACGACGACCTGTACGCGGACACCCGCAAGTGGGTCCGCGAGGGCTGGATCGACTCGATCGTGCCGCAGGCGTACTGGCAGATCGGCCACCCGTCCGCCGACTACGCCGCGATCGTGGAGTGGTGGGCGGAGACCGTCAGGGGCACGCGGGTGGCCCTGTACGCCGGGGAGGCGCTGTACCGCTGCGACGCCGAGAGCTCCACGCCCGCCTGGCGGGATCCGGCGGAGCTGTCGAAGCACCTGACCCTCGCGGCGCGGCACGCCGAGGTCCGCGGGCACGTCTACTTCTCGGCGAAGCAGGTTGCCGCGGACCCCAACGGTGCGATGGCCAGGGTCGTCGCCGACCACTATCCGACGACGGCGGCGCCGCGTTGAGCGGGGCCGCCACCCGGGTCAGGGGGTGTGGTCGGCCGGGTGCTTGACGACGCAGTCGGGGCCGGGGGACATGACCGCCTCGTGGCCGTCCGTGAAGCGGACCCGGTAGGGAGGGGTTCCGTTCTCGCCCAGTACCTGGGTGATCTCGCCGACCTTGTCGTGTTGTCCCACGACCCGGCCGTGCTGCACCAGCTGGTCGCCCTCAGTAGCGCGCATAGCTGACCTCCTCGGTGGCGGTCCGATCCGGTGTTAGCAGTTTAGGGCGATTACAGGCTATTTGACCCGTTGGGTCACGGCGATGCAGACCAGCACCGCGCCGGCGGCGGCGGGCGCCGCCGGGGAGAGGTGCTCGCCCAGCAGCGCCACCGACCAGACCAGGGTCAGCAGGGGCTGGGCGAGCTGCAGCTGACTGGCCCGCGGGGCGCCGATCTCGGCCATCCCGCGGTACCAGACGTACAGGCCGAGGAAGGTGGAACCGGCCGCCGCCCACACCAGGCCCGCCACGCCGTGGGCGGTCAGGTGCACCGGCTCGTACGCGAGCCCGAGTGCGGAGCCGGCCACGGTGAGCGGCAGGCACAGCACCAGGGCCCAGCCGATCACCTGCCAGCCCGGCATCAGCCGGGCCAGCCGCCCGCCCTCGGTGTAGCCGGCGGCGCACACCACGAGCGCCCCGAACAGGTAGGCGTCCCCGGTGGAGAGGGCTCCCCCGCTCTGGGCGAGCGTGAAGCCCAGGACGACCGCCGCTCCGGCGACGGCCGCCGCCCAGAAGCGGGGGGACGGCCGGGCGCCGGTGCGCAGGGCGGAGAAGGAGGCGGTGGTCAGCGGGAGCAGTCCGACCACGACGGCGGCGTGCGAGGTGGTGGAGGTCTGCAGGGCGAGGGTGGTCAGCATCGGGAAGCCGGCCACCACGCCGCCGGCCACGACCGCGAGCCCCGCCCAGTGCGCGCGGGCCGGCAGGGGGACCCGCCCGGCCAGCAGGAAGCCGCCCGCGATGAGGGCGGCGAGGACGCTGCGCAGGGCGACGAGCGACCAGGGGCCGAAGCTCTCCAGGCCCCAGGCGGTGGCGGGGAAGGTCAGCGAGAAGGCGACGACGCCGAGGAGGGCCAGGACCGTGCCGGTGCGGGTGCCGCCGGCCTGTCCGGTGGTGGCCGCCCGCGTAGCGCTGCCGGTGCTGCCGTCCGTGACGCCGGCGGTGCCGCCCGCGACGCCGGCGGTGCCGCCCGCGACGCCCGCGCCGGCGTGCGCGCCGAAGGGGTGACCGGTCGGCCTAACCGCTATCGGGCCGGAGGGAGTAGCGCTATTCTGTGCTGTCATGTACGAGCGTAGCAGTGTGGCGGAACTGGCGGAAAGCCTGCGGTCGGAGCTGGACCGCTATCCGGTGGGTGGAAAGCTCCCGTCCAGCCGGGCCCTGGTCGAGCGCTACCGGGTCAGCCCGGTCACCGTTTCCCGGGCCCTCGCCCTGCTCGCCGCCGAGGGGCTCGTGGTCACCCGCCCCGGCGCCGGGGTGTTCCGGTCCCCGCCGCGCACGGAGGCCGGCGCCTCCGGCGACACCTCCTGGCAGGAGGTCTCCCTCAGCGCGGAGGGGACCGGTGAGGTGGTTCCCCGCTCGGTGGACGCCTCCGGGGTGATGGCCTGTCTGACCACGCCGCCGCCCGGGGTGATCGGACTCAACAGCGGCTACCTGCATCCCTCCCTCCAGCCGGAGCGGGCCATGGCCGCCGCGCTGGCACGGGCCGGACGCCGCCCGGGGGCGTGGGGGCGGCCGCCGGTGGAAGGGCTGCCCGAGCTGCGCGACTGGTTCGCCCGCGAGATCGGCGGGGCCGTGGGGGCCGCCGACGTGCTCGTCACCGCCGGCGGGCAGAGTGCGCTGACCACGGCCCTGCGGGCACTGGCCCCGCCCGGGGCGCCGGTCCTCGTGGAGTCCCCGACGTACCCCGGGCTGCTCGCCATCGCCCGCGCCTCCGGCTGCCGGCCCGTACCCGTACCCGTGGACACGGACGGGGTCCGGCCGGAGCTGCTCGCGGCCGCCTTCGAGGCCACCGGGGCGCGGGTGTTCGTGTGCCAGCCGCTGTTCCAGAACCCGACGGGCGCGGTGCTGTCCGCCGCCCGCAGGCCCGAGGTGCTGAGGATCGCGCGGGCCGCCGGGGCCTTCGTGATCGAGGACGACTACGCGCGGGCCCTGGCCCACGAGGACGCCGGTCCGCCGCCGCCCACCCTGGCCGCCGAGGACGCCGACGGGGTGGTGGTGCACGTCCGTTCGCTGACCAAGGTCACCTCGCCGAGCCTGCGGGTGGGCGCGCTGGCCGCCCGGGGCCCGGTGCTGGACCGGCTGCGCGCGATCCAGGTGGTGGACAGCTTCTTCGTGCCCCGGCCGCTCCAGGAGGCCGCCCTCGAACTGGTCGGCGCGCCCGCCTGGCCGCGTCATCTGCGGTCCGTCGCCGCCGAGTTGCGCCACCGGCGGGACGTGCTCGCGGGCGCGCTGCGGCGTGAGCTGCCGGGGCTGGAGCCCGTCCGGCTGCCGACCGGCGGGTACCAGCTGTGGACCCGGCTCGGCGAGGGCGGCGATGACGCGGCCTTCGTCGCCGAAGCCCTGCGCGCCGGGGTCGCGGTCGCGCCCGGCCGGCCGTTCTTCTGCGCCGAGCCGCCCGCGGCCCACGTCCGGCTGAGCTTCGCCGGGGTCTCGGGTCCGGGAGAACTGGTGGAGGCGGTGCGGCGGATGCGGGGCGGGCTGTCCGCGGCGCCCGTAAACCCCGTTGAGGAGGGCGGAGGGGCGTTCTAGCCTGCCCGCATGACCGCCATAGTGATCACCTCCCTCGCCCGCCGCCCCGAGCTGGCGGCCAGGCTCTGGGACATGGAGGACTCCTGGCCGGAGTTCGCCGGCCACGACTGCCTGGCCTGGCTGCTCTACCCGCGGATGGTCGCCGAGTTCCCCGAGTACGTCTGGATCGCGACCGACGGCGAGACGGTGGTGGCCCGGGGCTTCAGCCTGCCGTTCGCCCTGCACACCCCCGAGCGGGCGGGCGCGCTGCCCGCGCAGGGCTGGGACGCGGTCCTCATGTGGGCCTTTTCCGACCGGCGGCGCGGGATCCGGCCCGACACGGTCAGCGCCATCGAGATCTCCGTCGCCACCGGCCGGCAGGGCGAGGGTCTCTCCGGCCGGATGCTGGCCGCCATGCGCGAGGGCGCCCGCGCCGCCGGGTTCGCGGAGCTGGTGGCCCCGGTCCGGCCCAGCGGGAAGCCGGCCGAGCCCGACACGCCGATGGCGGAGTACGCGTACCGGACCCGCGAGGACGGCCTCCCGTACGACCCGTGGCTGCGGGTCCACGTGCGCGCCGGAGCGGTCATCGACGGGGTGGCGCCGCTCTCCATGACCATCAACGGCACGCTCGCGCAGTGGCGGGAGTGGACCGGGCTGCCCTTCGACACCCAGGGCCCGGTCCTCCTGCCCGGTGCGCTGGCGCCGGTCCACTGTGAACCGGAACGCGACTTCGCGGTCTACGTCGAACCCAACGTGTGGGTCCGCCACCGGCTGGACGGCTCTTGACGCCGCTGACTACGACGCCGGTCCGCCCGCTCCCGACCGCACCGGAAAACCCCTGGTGAGCGGCCCCACCACCAGGGGCTGTGCGGCGGCGAGCGCGAGGCACAGGGCCGCGGTGGCCGCCCACAGGGTGCCGGCGCCGGCCCGTTCGAGCAGCTGGGTGGCGGTGACCGGGGCGGCGACCGTGGCGATGCCCCAGCTGATGCCGTACGCGGCGAGGTAGCGGTCGGTGCCGCCGGGCGGCGCCAGGCCGGCCACGACGCCGAGGACCCGGGCCAGGACCAGCATCTCGCCCACGCTCAGCACGGCGGTGGCGGCCAGGAACGCGGGCAGGCCCCGCGCCATGGCGTAGCCGGCCAGACCGGCCGCCAGCAGGGCGTAGCCGAGGGCCATGGCCGCGGGGTCGGGCAACGCGGCCAGGCGGCGCAGGCGCAGCGCCGGCTGGGTCGCGACGACGGTCACGGCCGAGGCGGTGAACAGGAGCCCGGCGTCGGCGGGCCGGAGGCCGCGGTGGCCGAGGGTGAGCGGGAGCGCCATCACGATCTGCATGGACACGAGCGCGAACGCGGTCCCGGAGGTGAACATCGCCCAGAGCCCCCGGTCCCGCCACGGACGCACGGGTCCGTCGTCGCCGCCCGCGTCGCCGTCGCCGCCCGCGCCGCCGTCGTTTCCGTCGCCCCGCGCGGCGTACGGGCCCCGGGGGCCGTCGGCCGGCAGGGCCAGGCGCAGGGTCAGCGCGCAGGCCAGGCAGGTGAGCGCGTCGACGACGAACAGCCAGCGCAGGTCCCACCGGCCCAGCCCCGCCGCGATCAGACCGGCCCCGGTGCCGCCGACGGCCAGCGCGGCGTTGAGCGCGCCATAGGCGCGCACCCGGTCTGCCGGGCCGACGGCGTCGGCGATCAGCGCCTGGCTCGGCGGCTCGTACAGCTCGAAGGACAGGCCGAGCAGGACCGCGAAGACGGCCACCGCGGCGAGGGAGCCCGCGGCGGCGATGCCCAGCTGGGCGAGGGCGCAGCCGACGAGTCCCAGCACGATCGTGCGGCGGCGCCCGATCCGGCCCGCCAGCCGGCCGCCCGCCACCCGGGAGGGGATCGTGGCGAGGCCGAAGCCCGCCGAGACCAGGCCCGCCGTCGTGGTGCCCGCGCCGAACTCGGTGCCGATCAGGACGGTCAGGAAGGGCAGGGAGAAGGCGCCGAGCCGGTTGATCGCCCGCGCCACCACCAGCAGCCATACGGTCCGCGGCATGCCCCCACCTCTCACGTAACTGTCGAATCGAGTAATGTCGGTTACGGCTATGGACGCTAGCGATCGAAGGGGTGACCGGTCAAGTGATGTTCGACAGTCACGTAGCGGTACTGCTGGAGCAGGCGGTGGCGCTCGTGAACGTCCTGACGGACGGAGAGGCGCGCGGCCGCCCGTATACGGCTCCGCGCGGGGCGGAGCTGCCCGCCGCGATCGAAGGGGCGGTCCCGCGCGTCGCGGCGTCGCTGCCGCGCGCCGTCGACGCCGCGCAGGCGGACTACTTCGTCGGCGCGGCCCGGCGCATGCGCGAGGTCTTCCGGGCGATGCAGGATGGGGATGTGGACGCCGCGGCCGCGACCGTGAACGACCTGCTGCGCGACACCGGGGCCCGGCCGAGGCTGGACCGGACGGGGGGTGAAGCGTGGCAGATGCACTTCCACGGCCCCGACGACTCCTTCGCCGCGGGCGTCAACGCGGGCAGCGCCACCGCGCTGGCCCTGGCGGTGGGCGGCGGCCTCGCGGGCCGGCTGGGCGTGTGCCGGGCCGACCGCTGCGACCGCGTGTACGTGGACACCTCGCGCAACGCCGCCCGCCAGTTCTGCTCCACCGCCTGCCAGAACCGAACCAAGGCCGCGGCCTTCCGGGCCCGGCGGGCCTGAGGCGCCGGGAGGAGGAAGATCGGAAGGCGATTGCATAAAAGTGCAGCCCTACGTATAGTCATGCCATCGAGGAGGAGGTCCGATGGTGGTACGTGTAGCGGTGGCCGGAGCGAGCGGGTACGCGGGCGGTGAGGTCCTGCGCCTGCTGCTCTCGCACCCCGAGGTCGAGATCGGCGCGCTGACCGGCCACTCCAACGCCGGACAGCTCCTCGGCGGCCTGCAGCCCCACCTCGTCCCCCTCGCCGGCCGGACCCTGGAGGCCACCACGCCCGAGGCCCTCGCGGGCCACGACGTCGTGTTCCTCGCCCTGCCCCACGGGCAGTCCGCGGCCGTCGCGGCCCGGCTCGGCGACGACGTGCTCGTCGTCGACATGGGCGCCGACCACCGGCTGAAGGACTCCGCCGACTGGGACCGCTTCTACGGCGCCCCGCACGCCGGGACCTGGCCGTACGGCCTGCCCGAGCTGCCCGGACACCGCGCCGCGCTGGCCGGCACCAAGCGGATCGCCGTCCCCGGCTGCTTCCCCACCGCCGTCTCGCTCGCGCTGTACCCCGCCTACGGGGCGGGGCTCGCGGAGCCCGAGGCCGTGATCGTCGCCGCCACCGGCACCTCCGGCGCCGGCAAGGCCCTCAAGCCGCACCTGCTCGGCTCCGAGGTGATGGGCACCGTGACCCCGTACGGGGTCGGCGGCGTCCACCGGCACACCCCGGAGATGGTGCAGAACCTCTCCCCGTTCGCCGGGGAGCGGGTGTCCGTCTCCTTCACCGCGAACCTCGTCCCCATGCCGCGCGGCATCCTCGCCACCTGCTCGGCCAAGGCCCTCCCCGGCACCACCGCGCAGTCGCTGCGCGCGGCGTACGAGAAGGCGTACGCGGACGAGGCCTTCGTCCACCTGCTCCCCGAGGGCGTGTGGCCGACCACCAAGTCCGTGTACGGCTCCAACGCCGTCCACCTCCAGGTCGCCCACGACGAGTCCGCCGGCCGGATCATCGCGATCAGCGCCATCGACAACCTGACCAAGGGCACCGCCGGCGGCGCGGTGCAGAGCATGAACATCGCGCTCGGGCTCCCCGAGACGCTGGGTCTTTCCACGATTGGAGTCGCGCCGTGAGCGTTACGGCTGCACAGGGGTTCACGGCGGCGGGCATCGCCGCCGGGATCAAGGCGAACGGCAATCCCGACCTGGCCCTCGTGGTCAACAACGGGCCGCGTCTGGCCGCCGCGGGCGTGTTCACCTCCAACCGGGTCAAGGCCGCGCCCGTCCTGTGGTCCGAGCAGGTCCTGCGCGGCGGTGCCGTCAGCGCCGTCGTCCTGAACTCCGGCGGCGCCAACGCCTGCACCGGCCCCCGGGGCTTCCAGGACACCCACGCGACCGCCGAGAAGGCGGCCACCACCCTGGGCGGCGGACACAACGCCGGGGAGATCGCCGTGGCGTCCACCGGCCTGATCGGCGTCCTGCTCCCCATGGACAAGCTGCTGCCGGGCATCGAGACCGCCGCGGCCGCCCTCACCGCCGACGGCGGCGAGGACGCCGCCATCGCCATCAAGACCACCGACACCGTGCACAAGACGGCCACCGTCACCCGGGACGGCTGGACCGTCGGCGGCATGGCCAAGGGCGCCGGCATGCTCGCCCCGGGCCTGGCCACCATGCTCGTCGTCCTCACCACCGACGTCGACCTGGACAGCACCACCCTCGACCGGGCGCTGCGCGCCGCCACCCGGACCACCTTCGACCGGGTCGACTCCGACGGGTGCATGTCCACCAACGACACCGTGCTGCTGCTGGCCTCCGGGGCCTCCGGCGAGGTCCCGGCGTACGAGGAGTTCGCCGAGGCCGTACGGACCGTCTGCGACGACCTCGCCCGCCAGCTCATCGGCGACGCCGAGGGTGCCAGCAAGGACATCCGCATCGAGGTCATCGGCGCGCTGACCGAGGACGACGCCGTCGAGGTCGGGCGCTCCATCGCCCGCAACAACCTCCTCAAGTGCGCCATCCACGGGGAGGACCCCAACTGGGGCCGGGTGCTCGCCGCGATCGGCACCACCAAGGCCTCCTTCGACCCCGACCGGCTGAACGTCGCCATCAACGACGTGTGGGTGTGCAAGAACGGCTCCGTGGGCGAGGACCGCGACCTGGTCTCCATGAAGGGCCGCGAGGTCCRCATCACCGCCGACCTGGCCAACGGCGGCGAGTCCGCCGTGATCTGGGGCAACGACCTGACCGCCGAGTACGTCCACGAGAACAGCGCGTACAGCTCATGAGCACGGCCAGGAGGCACACCGCGCTGCCCAAGGCCGAGATCCTCATCGAGGCCCTGCCGTGGCTCACCCGGCACAACGGCAAGATCGTCGTCATCAAGTTCGGCGGCAACGCCATGATCGACGAGGACCTGAAGGCCGCCTTCGCCCAGGACGTGGTCTTCCTGCGCCAGGCCGGCCTCAAGCCGGTCGTCGTCCACGGCGGCGGCCCGCAGATCAACGCCCAGCTGGACAAGCAGGGCCTGGTCAGCGAGTTCAAGGCCGGTCTGCGGGTCACCACCCCCGAGGCCATGGACGTCGTCCGGATGGTCCTGGCCGGCCAGGTCCAGCGCGAGCTCGTCGGGCTGCTCAACCAGCACGGGCCGCTTGCCGTCGGCATGACCGGCGAGGACGCGCACACCATCACCGCGACCAAGCACAGCCCCGAGATCGAGGGCGAGCTCGTCGACATCGGCCGGGTCGGCGAGATCACCGCCATCGACACCGGCGCGATCGAGGCGCTGCTGGCGGACGGCCGGATCCCGGTCATCTCCTCCATCGCGCGCAGCGCCGACGACCACCACGTGTACAACGTCAACGCCGACACGGCCGCCGCGGCGCTCGCCGCCGCGCTGGGCGCCGAGACGCTGATGGTCCTCACCGATGTGGAGGGCCTCTACGCGGACTGGCCCAACAGCGACGAGGTCATCAGCCGGCTCACCGTCAGCGAGCTGGAGAAACTGCTGCCCGAGCTGTCCAGTGGCATGGTGCCCAAGATGGAGGGCTGCCTGCACGCGGTGCGCGGCGGGGTCGGCACGGCCCGCGTGATCGACGGACGGGTCCAGCACTCGATCCTGCTGGAGATCTTCACCGACGAGGGCATCGGCACCATGGTCGTGCCCGACGCCCAGGGAGGGGCACGGACATGACGGGCAATCAGGACTACGCCGCCCGCTGGCAGCACGCACTGACCAACAACTACGGCACCCCGCCCCTGGCCCTCGTACGGGGCGAGGGCGCCCAGGTCTGGGACGCGGACGGCAAGCAGTACACCGACTACGTCGGCGGGATCGCGGTCAACGCCCTCGGCCACGCCCACCCGGCGATCGTCGAGGCCGTCACCGCCCAGATCTCCACCCTCGGCCACGTCTCCAACCTCTACGCCTCCGAGCCCGTCATCGCGCTCGGCGAGCGGCTGCTCCAGCTCTTCGGCCGCGAGGGCCGGGTGTTCTTCTGCAACTCCGGCGCCGAGGCGGTCGAGGCGGCCTTCAAGATCGGCCGGCTGACCGGGCGGACCCACATGGTCGCCACCGACGGCGGCTTCCACGGCCGGACCATGGGCGCCCTCGCGCTCACCGGCCAGCCGAAGAAGCAGGCCCCCTTCCTGCCCCTGCCGGGCGAGGTCACCCACGTCCCGTACGGCGACGTGGAGGCCCTGCGGGCCGCCGTCACCGAGGAGACGGCGCTCGTCGTCATCGAGCCGGTGCAGGGCGAGAACGGGGTCGTCGTCCCGCCCGCCGGGTACCTGACCGCCGCCCGCGAGATCACCCGCGCGACCGGCACCCTGCTGGTCCTCGACGAGGTGCAGACCGGCATCGGCCGCTGCGGCCAGTGGTTCGAGCACCAGGCCCACGAGGGCGTCGAACCCGACCTCGTCACGCTCGCGAAGGGGCTCGGCGGCGGTCTCCCGATCGGCGCGGTGGCCGCCTTCGGCCCGGCCGCCGACCTGCTCCAGCCCGGCCAGCACGGCACCACCTTCGGCGGCAACCCGGTCGCCTGCGCGGCCGGCCTCGCGGTGATCGACACCATCGCCGCCGACGGCCTGCTCGACCGGGTCAAGGCGCGGGGGGAGCGGCTGCGCTCCGGAATCGAATCCTCCGGTCATCCCCTGGTCTCCCACGTCCGCGGGTCCGGCCTCCTGCTGGGTATCGTGCTGACAGAGCCGCTCGCGCCGAAGGTGCAGCTCGCGGCTCAGGAAGCCGGATTCCTGGTCAACGCGCCCGCCCCCGACGTCGTACGGCTGATGCCCCCGTTCGTCATCACCGAGGCCGAGGTCGACGCGTTCGTCCGGGCGCTGCCCGGCATCCTCGACGAAGCGGGACGATCCGGAGAATGAGACGACGATGAGCCAGGCGCAGGAACCCGAGCAGAACGGTCCGTCCGTCCCGCAGACGCGTACCGCCCGCCACCGCCGGATCGTGGACATCCTCAACCGGCAGCCGGTCCGCTCCCAGAGCCAGCTGGCCAAACTGCTCGCCGACGACGGGCTGAGCGTCACCCAGGCGACGCTCTCCCGCGACCTCGACGAGCTGGGCGCGGTCAAGATCCGCAACACCGGGGGCGAGCTGATCTACGCGGTCCCCAGCGAGGGCGGCTTCCGCACCCCGCAGGCCCCGCTCGGCGAGTCCGCGAAGGAGGAGCGGATGCGGCGCCTCTCCGGCGAACTGCTGATCTCGGCGGAAGCCTCCGCGAACCTCGTGGTCCTGCGCACCCCGCCGGGCGCGGCCCAGTTCCTCGCCTCGGCGATCGACCAGGCCGAACTCCGGGCCATCCTGGGCACCATCGCGGGCGACGACACCCTGATGCTGATCAGCCGCGACCCGGCGGGCGGCCAGGCCCTGGCCGACCACCTCCTGCGCCTGGCGCAGAAGGAGGGCTGACCCGGACCGCCCGGCGGACGACAGCGCCTAGTACCGGGTCACCGCCAGCGGGCCGGAGTCCGTGCCGATCGCGATGTGGGGGCGGCGGCGGGGGTTCGCCCAGCGGAGGATCTCGCGCATCGCCCGCTCCGGTACGGAGACGCAGCCGGCGGTGGCACCCTTGCCGTTCACGTGCAGGAAGATGCCCGCGCCCCGGCCGCGCACGGGCCGGTCGTAGTTGAAGGCGATGACCAGCGCGTGCGCGTACTGCGTCCGGTAAGCGATCAGGTGCTCCGCCTCGCCGGGCGCGCAGTCGGCGGGCAGCGGCTCGGTCCAGCGGTTGTAGCTGCCCGAGGCGTTGTCCTGGCACCACCAGGAACGTTCCGTCACCCTGCGGTACCGGTAGGCCGTGCCGGCCGGCGCACGGGCGGTGCCGAAGGCGTACGGCAGCTCGAACAGGCCCGTCGGCGTGGTGTCGGTGCCCTGGGTCCGGCTCGCGCCCTCCGTCAGGCCGTTGGCGCCGAACCGGGCGGGCGCGCCGCCCGCCTCGTACCAGCGCCCGGCGCGCCGGTCCCACCAGGTCAGCCGCCCCGTCGTGGACCCGGGCGCGGGCGCGACGGCGGTGATCAGCTGGCTGCCGCCGCCGGTGTCGGCGAGGCGGTCGGGCAGCGGGGAGGGCGGGCCGTACGGGAGCAGGCCGGCGAGGACCAGCGAGCCGGTGAGCAGAGCGGTACGCAGCACGTGTCCGACGGTACGGGTCGGCGGGCGGGCCGTCGGGACCCGTTGCGGCGTGTTCCCGTGATCGGATCAGCGGACGTCGGCCCGGCGGGTCAGCGCGAGCATCGCGCGGATCCGGTTCAGGACGTAGCCGCTGAACAGGTCCGAACACCGGTCCAGCAGCGCTTCGACCTCCGGGTCGCGCAGGGGCAGCCCGGCCCGGCCGCCCGGGGACATCAGCACGTTCTGGATCCGCTGCGCGGCCACCCGGCACAGCGCCGGGTCACGGTCCGTCAGCAGCTCCACGGAGGCCCGCAGTCCGGCGACCCCGCCCCGCGCGTGCAGCACCCGGTACGCGGCCCGGCGGGTGTGCACGGGCCGGCCCGGTGCGATCAGCTCCAGGAGCGGGCCGACGGGCAGCAGCCCGGCCGAGGCGCACAGGCTCAGGGAGGCCTGGCGGGCCACGGCCGGTGACGGGTCCTCCAGCAGCGCGCGCAGCAGGGGCAGGTCGGTGCTGTCGAGCAGGCGCAGCCCCGCGAGGGCCTCGGCCCGTACCTCGTCCAGCGGGTGGTCCACCAGGGACCGCAACAGCGGTACGTCCCCCCGCCCGGCGCACTCGGCGAAGCCGGCCACCGCGTACCGGCCGACGTGCTCCGGGTCGGCGAGCAGCGCGCGGCAGCGGGCGTACGGGTCGCCCCCGTCCTGGCGGACGAGCCAGCGCGCGCAGGCCCGGACCAGGCCCGAGCGGTCGGCGAGGTACCGGTCGGCCTCCGCGGACCGGCCTGCTCGGCGCAGGCAGGTGACCCCGGCCGCCCGCACCACCGGGATGCGGGCGCCGAGCAGGGAGTCCACCGCCTCGTCGTCGGGGCCCTCGGCCGCCATGGCCGCGAGCGCGGCGTCCGTCCAGAGCCGTGCGGTCGCGGGGTCCGTCTCGGCTGAGGCCCGCCGCGCCGTGTCCCGTGGGCCGTGCTCCGCGCGGCCGAGGCTCAGCCGGGCGGCGAACCGGCGGGTCGGCCGGTCCGCGCCGGCGCACAGGCCGGCCAGTACGCGCGGCTCCGCGCGCAGCGCGGCCTCGAAGCGCTCCAGCGCCCACGCGCCCTGCTCGCGCCGGCCCAGCCGCAGTACGAGGGGGGTCAGCGCGCGCAGCGTGCCCGGGGGATCGGCCGCCAGGGCCCCCTCCAGCCTCTTCCGGGCCCGTGCCCGTACGGCCGGGACCCAGTCGGCGGCCCGGACGGCGATCAGCGGCAGCGGAGCGTCGGGCGCCCCCAGGGCGGCCTGCCGGACCCGGCCGTCGGGGTGGCAGAGGCGGACCTCGGGCCGGGCGCCGTGGAGCGGGCCGTAGGCGTGGCGGTGGCGGAGGCGCACCGTCCGGTCGAAGTCCGTCCAGTCCTCGGGCCGGGCGAAGGCGAGCTCCGCCGTTCCCCCGGTGTCCTTCCCGTTGACCAGGGCGTCGGCGGCGGCCCGCCCGGGGGACGGCTCGCGGCGCGCCCCCGTACCCGTCTCCGTCCCGGTGACCGTTCCCGTACTCATGAGCGGACCCCCTCCCCCTCGCGGTGTCGGCCCTGATCGTAGGCCTCGGCCGGATGAGCCGCCTTCGAATATTTCCGCAGCTCGGACGTCCTTCGGTGCCGGGCGGCCGGGCTTGCGATTGACGAAACATACGGAGTAATGCATAGTTATGCCAATCAGTGACCGCATCGTGCCGAAGATCGCCGCCCGGCGCGACCCGGCCTGAGCCCGGTCGTTCACACAGGCGGCGCCACGCGCCGCCGGGACGGCCTCCCCGCGACCTCCGCGGCGGGGAGGCCCTCGTACCACCACCCTCATGAGGAGCAGAAGTGAGCAGCAACAACGGTGACGTCCGGCTCTGGGGCGGCCGGTTCGCCGACGGGCCCTCCGAGGCCCTCGCGAAGCTGTCCGCGTCGGTCCACTTCGACTGGCGCCTGGCGCCCTACGACATCGCCGGCTCGCGGGCCCACGCCCGTGTGCTCGCCAAGGCGGGTCTGCTCACGGCCGAGGAACTCGACCGCATGATCGACGGCCTGGACCGGCTGGAGGCCGACGTGGCCGACGGCTCCTTCGTCGGCACCATCGCCGACGAGGACGTCCACACGGCCCTGGAGCGGGGCCTGCTGGAGCGGCTCGGCGCCGAACTCGGCGGCAAGCTGCGGGCCGGCCGCTCGCGCAACGACCAGGTGGCCACCCTCTTCCGGATGTACCTGCGCGACCACGCGCGGACCATCGGCGGCCTGATCGCCGACCTCCAGGACGCCCTGGTCGGCCTGGCCGAGGCGCACGCGGACGTGGCGATGCCGGGCCGGACCCACCTCCAGCACGCCCAGCCGGTGCTGTTCGCCCACCACGTACTGGCGCACGTGCAGTCCCTGTCCCGGGACGCCGAGCGGCTGCGGCAGTGGGACACCCGGACCGCGGTCTCCCCGTACGGTTCGGGCGCCCTGGCCGGCTCCTCCCTCGGTCTGGACCCGGAGCAGGTGGCCGCGGACCTGGGCTTCGAGCGGGGTTCGGTCGGCAACTCGATCGACGGCACGGCCTCCCGCGACTTCGTCGCCGAGTTCGCCTTCATCACCGCGATGATCGGCATCAACCTGTCCCGGATCGCGGAGGAGATCATCCTCTGGAACACGAAGGAGTTCTCCTTCGTCACCCTCCACGACGCCTTCTCCACGGGCTCGTCGATCATGCCGCAGAAGAAGAACCCGGACATCGCGGAGCTGGCGCGCGGCAAGTCGGGCCGCCTCATCGGCAACCTGACCGGCCTGCTCGCCACGCTCAAGGCCCTGCCGCTCGCCTACAACCGGGACCTCCAGGAGGACAAGGAGCCCGTCTTCGACTCCTGCGACACCCTTGAGGTGCTGCTGCCGGCCTTCACCGGGATGATGGCGACGCTCACCGTCAACCGGGAGCGGATGGAGGAGCTGGCGCCCGCGGGCTTCTCCCTCGCCACCGACATCGCGGAGTGGCTGGTCAAGCAGGGCGTGCCCTTCCGGGTGGCGCACGAGGTGGCCGGCGAGTGCGTCAAGGTCTGCGAGGCCGAGGGCATCGAACTCGACGAGCTCACCGACGACCAGTTCGTGAAGATCTCGGAGCACCTGACCCCCGAGGTCCGCACCGTCCTCAACGTCAAGGGAGCCCTGGCCTCCCGCAACGGCCGCGGCGGCACCGCCCCGTCGGCGGTCGCGGTCCAGCTCACGGAGCTCAAGGCCGACCTGGTCATCCAGCACGCCTGGGCGATCCACAAGCAGTAGTCCGGCCGTGCCCGCGGGGATCAGCAGACGACGTTGACCGAGAACGGCCGGTCGCTGTCGACGGCCGCGGTGCCGCCCGCGGACGGCGTGGCCGTGCGGATGAAGAGGGTGTTCCCGTTCACCTGGCCGACCAGGATGGACGAGCTGCCCGGCCCGGGGTCGTTCCCCCCGTTGGTGTTGATGGTGCCCAGCAGGGCGCACCCGTTGAGGCTGCCGGACGTGGTGATGTTGTAGCGGCCGATGCCGAACTTGTTGATCCCCGTGATGCCCTGCCCGCCCAGGACCTGACCGTTCGCGGCGACCCTGGCCCAGGCGGTGGTCACCGCCGCCGCCTGCGCGGCCCGGCGAGGTTCGGCAGACGCCGACGACACGGCGACCGCGCCGCCGATGGTGAGGGCCATCACCGCTGCCCCGAGGGCCAGCTTCCTGGATCCGTTCATGGTTCTCTCCCTGCCGAAGAAATGATCGGTGCGGGTGGCCCACCCCGGGCAAGGGCTCACCGGGGGAGGACTCTCCTCCCTCTCCGGCCGGCGGCAGAAGGCCTCACGGCGACAGTCACTCCAAATGATCAAGCGTGCCCCGTGTGCGTACGCTCGCTCGACGGGCTTGTCGTGCCCGGTGGCCGTTGACGGCCCCGCATGGTCGCGCCCGGTCACGGGTAGGGGTGTCCGGATCGCCGTCGGCCGCCGCCGGGTGCGGGCGGGGCCCAGTCCGCCAGCAGCTCGAAGTCGCTCCCGACCAGGCCGATCCGCGCGTCGATGCGGAGCAGCAGGGCCCGTGCCGGGTGGCGCTGGTCGACGTACTCGTGGTCCAGGGCCGTGATGTCGTCGTCGATCCAGGCGAAGGGGCGTGCGCCCGCGTACTCCAGGACGTACTGGGTCTTCCAGAAGGTCCCGCGCGGCGCCCGGCCGTGCATCACCGGCCAGTCGACGAAGGGCAGCCGGGGCAGCCCCAGGTGCGGGCCTATCCAGTCGTTCGCCTCGTCCTTCCAGGTAGTGGCCCAGATGAGCTCGTAGCGGTCCGCGAGCCCGAGTAGCTGCGCCCCGTGGGCGGGATTCAGCCAGACGCGCAGTGGCTTCGCGCTCTCCGCCTCCCGCCAGCCCGTCGGCCGCATCCGGTGGGTGGCGTACCCCTCCGGGCGGCGCTGGGCCTTGGCGGCGTAGGGGTTCAGGGGTCCGTCGACGTCGATCAGCAGCAGGGGCTTCATGTCCTCAGGTTTCCTCTGAGGCTGCCCGGCGGGCAGCCCATTTTCCGATCGAGTGAGACATTGACGTCTCATTCGGGGTATGCTTGTCTCATGCCCATGGATCGTGACCAGGTGCTCCGCGACGCGGCCGCCCTGCTTTCCCGCAAGTCGACCGCCACGATGGACGAGGTCGCCCGCACCGCCGGGATCGGCCGCGCGACCCTGCACCGGCACTTCGCCGGACGGGACGCCCTCGTACGGGCCCTGGAGGAACTCGGCATCCGCGAGTTCGAGGTGGCCTTCGACAACGCCCGCCTCGACGAGGGCACGGCGGTGGAGGCGCTCAGGCGGCTCGTCGCCCAGGCGGAGCCGAACGCCGAACTGCTGGCGTTCCTCGTCACCGAGAACCAGCTCTTCGAGGGCGACCAGGTCAACGAGGGCTGGGCCCGCCTCGACGCCCGGGTCGGCGCGCTCTTCCGGCGCGGCCAACAGGAGGGCGACATCCGGATCGACCTGAGCCCCGCCTGGCTCACCGAGGCCCTCTACGGCCTCATCGGCACCTGCGCCTGGGCCGTGATGGACGGCCGGGTCGCCGCCAAGGACTTCCAGTACATGATCACCGAGCTGCTGCTCGGTGGCGCGCGACGGAGCGTGGAGCAATGAGCCGTACCGAACAGCTGAACCGGCAGACGGAGGTGGAGGGGCAGAGCCGCGGGCGGTGGCTCGCCCTCTGCGTGCTCGTCCTGGCCGTGCTGCTGGTCGCGGTGGACGCCACCGTACTCGGTCTCGCCACCCCCTCCCTCAGCGAGGACCTCAAGCCGTCCGGCACCCAGCTGCTGTGGATCGGCGACATCTACTCCTTCGTCATCGCCGGCCTGCTCGTCTCCATGGGCTCCCTCGGCGACCGCATGGGCCGCAAGAAGCTGCTGCTCGTCGGCGCCACGGCCTTCGGGGCCGTCTCCGTGCTCAACGCGTACGCGAGCAGCCCCGAGATGATGATCGCTGCCCGCGCCCTGCTCGGCGTGGCCGGCGCGACCCTGATGCCGTCCACCCTCGCGCTGATCCGGAACATCTTCCAGGACCCCCGCGAGCGCAGCCTCGCCATCGGCATCTGGGGCGCCACCGCCTCGGCCGGCGCGGCCGTCGGACCGGTCGTCGGCGGAGCCCTGCTCCAGCACTTCTGGTGGGGCTCGGTGTTCCTCATCAACCTCCCCGTGATGATCGCCCTGGTCCTCGTGGGCATCAAGCTGCTGCCCGAGTCCAAGAACCCGGTCGCCGGCCCCTGGGACCTGGTCAGCGTCGCCCTGTCCCTCATCGGAGTCATCGGCGTGGTCTACGCCGTCAAGGACGTCGCCACCCACGGCCTGACCTGGGGCGTCTGGGCCGCCGCCGTCATCGGCGGAGCCTGCCTGTACGCCTTCGTGCGGCGCCAGTTCAGCCTGCCGTCGCCGCTGCTCGACATGCGGCTCTTTAGGCACCGCGGCTTCTCCGGCGCGGTCCTCGCCGACCTGCTCACCGTGTTCGGGCTCTCCGGACTGGTCTTCTTCCTCTCCCAGTTCCTCCAGCTCGTGCAGGGCCGCGACCCCCTGGAGGCCGGACTGGCCGAGCTGCCCGCCGCCATCGGCGCGGTGGCCACGGGCCTGGTCGCGGGCCGCTACGCCCGCCGGTACTCGGTGCGCGTCATCGTCACCGGCGGCCTCGCCGTGATCGGCCTGGCCCTGGGCGCCCTCACGGTGATCCACAAGGAGACCGGCTACCCGCTGCTCGGCGTGGCCCTGCTCGTCGTCGGCCTCGGCGCGGGATTCTCCTTCACCGTCACCGCCGACGTGATCCTCTCCAGCGTCCCCAAGGAGCAGGCCGGTTCGGCCTCGGCCGTCTCCGAGACCGCGTACGAACTCGGCGCCGCCCTCGGCATCGCCCTGCTCGGCTCCGTGGTGACCGGCGTCTACCAGTCCTTCACCGCCCCCGCCTCCGTGCCCGCCCCGCTGGCCGACGCGGCGCACGAATCCCTCGGCGGGGCCGTGGAGGCCGGCAAGGCCCTCGATCCGCAGGCGGGCGCGCAGATGGTCGGCGCCGCCCAGGACGCCTTCGTGGACGGGCTGCGGCTCGCCTCCGGCGTCGGCGCGGCCGTCCTGCTCGCCACCGCCGCGGCGGCCTGGTTCCTGCTCAAGGGCCAGGAGCTGCAGGACGGCGTCGAGCACTGACGTTCCGCCAGGGGATCGATTTCCGGCCGTGGTTGACATGTCATCGACGGCCGGGACACCATCCCGGCGATGGAGATCACCGATCTGACCCCGGCCGAACGCCGCGTGTGGGAAGCCTTCCCGCGCGGCGACGGCGTCGACTTCCGGGAACACCCCGAGGACAGCTCCGTGGACGGGGCCGGATGGGGCCCGGAGCGCACCGTCCGGGCCGAGGTGCTGCGGGCCCTGCTGCTGGGCGCGGGCCCCGCCGAGGAGGGCCGGGTCGCCGGACTGAAGATCAAGGGTGCGCGGATCGTCGGCAAGCTCGACCTCCGGTACGCGGTCGTCGACCACGCCATCCGGCTGCGCGACTGCTGGTTCGAACGCAAACCCCTGCTGTACGGGGCCCAGCTGAAGGCGCTGGTCCTCGGTTACTCCACCCTCCCGGGCCTCACCGCCGCCACGGTCCGCGTCGACGTGGTCCTGCGGCTCTCCTGCTGCCGGATCAGCGGCCCCGTACGCCTCCAGGGCGCCAAACTGGCCGGCGGCCTCTTCCTCCAGGGAGCGGTGGTCGGGCCCACGGCGGGCGACGAGGCGGACGAACCCCCGCTCCAGCTCAACCACGTCGAGGTCGGCACCGACATCATCGCGAACGACCTGACCGTCCACGGCCAGCTGCGCCTCAACGGCGCCACCGTCGGGGGCCAGGTCAGCCTGGACCGGGCCCGCCTGCTCGCCCCCGGCGGGATCGCGCTGCACGCCGAGACGCTGACCGTCGGGACGGACCTGCGGGCCCAGCGGATGGAGGCCCGCGGGATGGTCAACCTCACCGGCTCCCGTATACCGGGCCAGCTCAACTTCGCGTACGCCACCTTCGTCAACCCCGACGGCGTCGCCCTGCGCGCCTCCAGCTGCGTGGTCGGCGAGATGTGGCTGCGCAACTGCCCGCCCGTCGAGGGGCTGGTCAACCTGCGCCGCTCCCAGTTCGACATGCTGCACGTGCCGAGCGCCACCTGGCCGGAGAAGATCCGCATCGACGGGCTCAGCTACCGCACCCTCGCCCCCCACCTGCCCGCCGAGGAGCGGCTGCCCGCGCTGGAGCGGGAGGAGTCGGGCTACCTCCCGTACGCCTACGAACAGCTCGCCGCGGCCTACCGCACGGCGGGGGACGAGGCGGCCGCCCGGACCGTCCAGCTCGCCAAGCTGCGGCGCCACCGCCGCACCCTGCCCCGGCACGGGCGGCTGTGGGGACAGCTCCAGGACGTCACCGTCGGCTACGGCTTCCGGCCGCTGCGCGCGGCGGGCTGGCTGCTGGCGCTGCTGCTCGTGGGCTCGATCGCCTACGCCCTGCACGCGCCCCGGCCGCTGAAGGCGGGGGAGGCGCCGGACTTCAACGCCGTGTTCTACACGATCGACCTGATGCTGCCGATCATCGGCTTCGGCCAGGAGTCCGCCTATGCGCCGGCCGGCTGGTACCAGTGGCTGTCGTACCTGCTGATCGTGACCGGCTGGGTCCTCGCCACCACCACGGCGGCGGGCGTCAGCCGGTCACTCCAGCGGCAGTAGGGCCGTTACGCGGCCTTCGCCTTGGTGGCGTACATGTCCACGTACTCCTGACCCGACAGGCGCATGACCTCCGCCATCACCGAGTCGGTGACGGCGCGCAGGACGTAGCGGTCGCGGTCCATGCCCTCGTAGCGGGAGAACTCCATCGGCTCGCCGAAGCGGACGGTGACCCGGCCCGGTCGCGGCATGCCCGCGCCGCCCGGCTGGAGCTTGTCGGTGCCGATCATCGCGAAGGGGACCACGGGGGCGCCCGTCATCAGGGTGAGGCGGGCGATGCCGGTGCGGCCCCGGTACAGGCGGCCGTCGGGGGAGCGGGTGCCCTCGGGGTAGATGCCGAAGATCTTGCCCTCCTCCAGGATCCTGCGGCCCGTCATCAGCGCGGCGACTCCGCCGTTCGCACCGTCGCGGTCCACGGGGATCATGCCGGCGCCGGTGAAGAACCAGGCCATCAGGCGGCCCTTGAGGCCCTTGCCCGTCACGTACTCGTCCTTGCCGATGAAGTGGACCGTGCGGTCGCACACCAGCGGCAGGATCATCGAGTCGATGAAGGTGAGGTGATTGCCCGCCAGGATCACCGGGCCGGTGCCCGGAATGTTCTCGATGCCCTCCACCCTGGTGCGGATGATCAGGCGCATGACCGGTCCGACAGTGGCTTTGATGAGCGCGGTACGGAACAACGTGAGCCCTCCGGCATCGAAAAGCGGCTTTCGCACCACACGGCGGTAGTGCAGGTGAGGACGATACTCGCGGCTCACGGCTGATCGCACATCGGGTTCACGTGGTGGATACATCGTGTTGACGCACGTTTCCGTCGTGTTCCCGCCACGCCCACCCTCCCGCCATCCCCCCTTGCCTACGATCGGCAGGCCGATTTCGGGCCGCACGACCCGGAGATCCCGGGGCCGCGGGCCCGTTTCACGATGAGGAGAGCTCATGACGCAGGGTGGGGCAGCACGGCGCACGGTCCTGGGAGCGGCGGTCCTGGCCGCCGGAACCGGAATCACCGGACTGGCGGCGGGCACCGCCTCCGCCGCCACCACCGACGGCGGGCACGACGAGGGCGGCTACCGGGACCTCCCCGTCCCGACGGTCATCGGCCACCGGGGCTCCAGCGGATACCGGCCCGAGCACACCCTCGGCTCCTACCAGCTCGCCCTCGACCTGGGGGCCGACGTCATCGAACAGGACCTCGTCCCCACCAAGGACGGCCACCTGGTGTGCCGTCACGAGAACGAGATCGGCGGCACCACCGACGTCGGCGACCACCCCGAGTTCGCCGCCCGGCGCACCACCAAGAACGTCGACGGGGTCTCCGTCACCGGCTGGTTCACCGAGGACTTCACCCTCGCCGAGCTGAAGACCCTGCGCGCCAAGGAGCGCATCCCCGCCGTCCGCCAGCGCAACACCCTCTACGACGGCCGCTGGGCCGTCCCCACCTTCGAAGAGGTGCTGCGCTGGGCCAACCGCGAGAGCCGCCAGCGCGACAAGCGGGTGTGGCTCCACGTCGAGACCAAGCACCCCACCTACTTCCGCGGCCTGGGCCTCGGGCTGGAGGAGCCCCTCGCGAAGCTGCTGCGCCGCTACGGACGCGACGGCCGGGACGCCGCCGTCTTCCTCCAGTCCTTCGAACCCTCCAGCCTCCAGCGGCTCTCCCGCCTGGTGTCCGCGCCGCGCGTGGCGCTGCTCGGCGCGGCGAACACCCGGCCCTGGGACTTCGAGGTGGCCAAGGACCCCCGTACCGTCGCGGACCTGGTCAAGCCCGAGGGACTGCGGTGGATCGCCGGCTTCGCCCAGGGCATCGGCCCGACCCTGGACCTGATCGTGCCGCGCACCGCCGACGGCCGGCTCGGCGAGCCGACCAGCCTGGTCAAGGACGCGCACGCGCGGGGCCTGGTGCTGCACCCGTACACCGCGCGCAACGAGAACAGCTTCCTGCCCGCCGAGTTCCGCAAGGGCACCGATCCGGCCGCCTACGGGGACGCCTTCGGCGCCTTCAAGCGGTACTTCGAACTGGGTGTCGACGGCATCTTCACCGACAACCCCGACACCGGCCTCCTCGCGGCGGAGGCCTTCCGGCCCGGCCGCGGCGTCAACCGCTAGCCCCGCTTCCCCGTACGGGTGTGCCCCTCCCGGCGGGGAAACCGCCGGGACCCGTCCGCTCGTCCCGCCCGGCATGGACCTGCTGAAGGAACCGGACCTGCCCGAGACCGGCCGGCCGAAGAGCGAACTGCTCCGGGAACTGGGCCCGCTGCTCTCCGCCGAGGCGGCCGCGGAGGCCCCGGCCGCCGGGGTGGAGGCCGCGGACCTGGAACAAGCCGTCTGGGTCAGGCTGCTGGAAGGCGGCCCGTGCGCCCCCGACCCCAACGGCCGTGCCCGCTGGCTGCGGCGGGCGGTGCGCGCCGAGGCGCGGCTCGCCCGCCGGCGGGCCCGGCGCGAGGTCCCCTACGGGGCCGCGCCCACGCCCGCCGCAGCGGCCGGCGAGCCCGAGGACGCCCTGCTGCACGGAGAGGACAACCGGGCCCTCCGATCGGCGGTCGCCCGATTGCCCGGACGTTGTCCCCAGCTCATAGGGGCACTTCTCTCGCCAAGAGACCTCACTTACCGTGAAATCGCAGGAGAGTTGGGTATCTCACAAGGAAGTTTGGGACCGGTCCGTTCCCGTTGCCTGGGATGTCTGCGCAGAATGCTCGCTGCAGAGGTTGCGGCTCCTGGCCCGTGGGGAAAGGAGCGGTAGACCGGAGAGCCACCAGGTGAGCGGGAGGCATGCGCACATGGGCATGAGCGTGACCATTTCGGCGGCGGCCGCCGAAGACGCCGAGCAGATTTTCAAGCTGCAGTATCTGGCGTTCCAGCGGGAGGCCGAGCTGTACGGCAACTACCTCATCCAGCCGCTCACCCAGTCCCTGGACTCCCTGAAGGCGGAGCTCGCCTCGGACACCGTCCTGGTGGCCCGGCTGGGCGACGAGGTGGTCGGCACGGTGCGCGGCAGCACCGGCGAGGACGGCACCGCGAGCATCGCCAAGCTGTGCGTGCACCCGCGCCTGCAGGGCCACGGACTGGGCGCGCGGCTGCTGCGCGCGGTGGAGGAGGCCCTCGCGGGCCACGGCGCCGCGACCCGCTTCCGCCTGCACACGGGCGTCAAGAGCGAGTCGAACCTGCGCCTCTACCGCAAGGCCGGTTACGCGCAGGTCGGCAACCGCACCGCCTCCGACGGCGTGCACCTGGTGATCCTGGAGAAGGAGGCCGCGGAGGCCACCGACTTCGCCGTCAGCGCGTAGGTTCCGCCCGGGCCGTCCCGCGCGGCGCCCGGCGGCCGGGCCGCGCCGTCACCGCACCGCCGGTGGCGGCCCGTCCCGGCCGCCACCGGCCGGCCGGGACGGGACGGGACGGGTGGGCCGAGGGCATCAGCGCTTCGAGCGGAGCCAGATCATCCCGGTCACCGGCAGGATCACGGGGATGAACAGGTAGCCCATCCCGAAGTCCGACCACACGGTGGCGTCGGGGAAGGACTCGGGCCGCACCAGGGTCCAGGTGCCGACGGCCAGCACGCCCGCCAGTTCGGCCGCGCAGCAGACCAGCGCCGCCTTGCGGGCCTTCTCCCCGCCGCGCACCAGCGAGTACGTGATGAAGGCGTAGGCCAGGGCCGCGGCCCCGGACAGCGCGTACGCCAGTGGGGCCCGGTCGAACTCGGTGGAGATCTGGTAGGCCGAGCGCGAGACCGCGCCGACCACCATCACCCCGTAGAGCCACACCAGCAGCAGTCCCGGACCGGAGACCAGCCGCTTGCGCCCGGGGGTCCCGGAGCCCTCCGCCGTCGCGGTCTTCGTGTCGTCAGGCACCGGCGGTTCCCCAGATGTCGTAGAGCCGTACTTCGAGGACGGCGAGGACGACCGCGCCCGCGGCCACCGTCACCGAACCCCATTTGGTCCGTTCGCTCAGCGAGAGCATCCCGGCGGCCGGGACCGCCGCGAAGGCGCCCACCAGATAGGCGACGAAGAGCACCGTGCCCTGTGCGGGCTTCTCGCCCCGGGCCAGCTGCACCAGGCCGACCACCAGCTGGGCCAGGACCAGGAGGGTCACCACGGCCATGCCGATGAAATGCCAGTCCTTGGTCGGCTGGTCCCGCCACACGGCGTGACCGCACCAGGCGGCGAGGGCGAGGGCGGCCACACCGATGGCGGCCGTCAGGGCGTCGAGCATGCAGCGAGGGTATTACGGGCCGCAGGACCCGGTGCGCTCGCCCCTCGCCCGTACGGGCCGGGGCGCCGGCGGCCGGGACGGGGGCCGTGGTCTTGACCACAACGCACCCCGCCGGCGGACCCGGCGCGGACGTGGTCGCCGGGGACCTCCCGGCCGTGTCCGCACTGGTCGGGGCCACTGGAGTGCCGCTTGGGACGGAGGGCCGGACGTGACCGATGGTGTCCGTAATGCGGCCAGAATCCGTCCGGTATACGGACACTGTGGATCGATGAGTCGCCATGTCTGCTTTACTGGGGCCCATGACCACGACGAGCAACCGCACCCTTGCGACCGAGGCGACGATGACGCCCGGTGCTCGTTGTATGTGTCGAATGCGCGCCTTCTGAGGGCCCCCTTCCTGCAGTCTCGCGCCCCGAAGCGAGACCGGCCGAGCCGCTCCGCAGCAGCCGTCACCACCTGACGGGCCGTACGGACCGCTCCTGCCCCGCGCACGCGTCGACGCCATCCCCTTTCCGACGGTTCGACCCGTATCGCGTCCCCAGATGTTTGCCCCGTGCACGGCACCCGCACGCCGTGCACTCGACAGCGACGGAATTCCTGTGATCACCACATCGGGCCTCACGAAGGTCTACCAGTCCCGTGGCCGTGAGGTCACCGCCCTGGACGGCGTCGACCTGCACGTCCGCGAGGGCGAGGTATACGGAGTCATCGGCCAGAGCGGCGCCGGCAAGTCCTCCCTGATCCGCTGCGTGAACCTGCTGGAGCGCCCCACCACCGGCACGGTCACCGTCGACGGCGTCGACCTCACCGCGCTGGCCGGCCGCGGCCGCCGCGCCGGCAAGGAACTGCGCGAGGCCCGCAGCCGCATCGGCATGGTGTTCCAGCACTTCAACCTGCTGTCCTCGCGCACCGTGCAGGCCAACATCGAGCTGCCCCTGGAGATCCTCGGCGTCTCCGGCCGCGAGCGCTCGCGCAAGGCCCTGGAACTCCTCGACCTCGTCGGCCTCGCCGACAAGGCCAAGGCCTACCCCACCCAGCTCTCCGGCGGCCAGAAGCAGCGCGTCGGCATCGCCCGCGCCCTGGCCGGCGACCCCAAGGTGCTGCTCTCCGACGAGGCCACCAGCGCCCTGGACCCCGAGACGACCCGCTCGATCCTGCGGCTGCTGCGCGACCTCAACCGCCAGCTCGGCCTGACCGTTCTGCTCATCACCCACGAGATGGACGTGGTCAAGGCCGTCTGCGACTCCGCCGCGCTGATGAAGCGGGGCCGGATCATCGAATCGGGCACCGTCGCGGAACTGCTCGCCACCCCCGGCTCCGAGCTCGCCGCCGAACTCTTCCCGGTCAGCGGCGCCGCCACCGGCCCCGACCGCACCGTCGTCGACGTCACCTTCCACGGAGAGGCCGCCACCCAGCCGGTCATCTCCCAGCTGTCGCGCACGTACAACATCGACATCTCGATCCTCGGCGCCGCGATGGACACCGTCGCCGGCCGCCAGATCGGCCGGATGCGCATCGAACTGCCCGGCCGCTACGAGGACAACGTCGTTCCCGTCGGCTTCCTGCGCGAGCAGGGCCTCCAGGTGGACGTGGTCGACGACGACGCCGCGGCCGACGAGATCGACGACGAACTGGCCGCACTGGTCAAGGATGGTGCCAAGTGACCTGGTCCGAGATGCAGCCCCTGCTCACCCAGGGCACCTACGACACCCTGTACATGGTGCTGTGGTCCACCCTGGTGACCGTCCTGGGCGGACTGCCCGTCGGCATCCTCCTCGTCCTCACCGACAAGGGCGGCCTCCTGCAGAACCGGCCGCTCAACAAGGTCCTCGGCGCGATAGTGAACGTGGGCCGCTCGCTGCCCTTCATCATCCTGCTGATCGCCCTGATCCCGGTCACGACCGCCGTCATCGGCACCTTCATCGGCCCCACCGCGATGATCGTCCCGCTCGCCATCGGCGCCATCCCCTTCTTCGCCCGCCTCGTCGAGACGGCCGTCCGGGAGGTCGACCACGGCCTGATCGAGGCCGTCGAGTCCATGGGCGGCGGCATCCCCACCCTCGTCGGCAAGGTCCTGCTCCCGCAGTCCCTGCCCTCGCTGGTCGCCGCCGTCACCACCACCGTGATCACCCTGGTCGGCTACTCGGCCATGGCCGGCGCGGTCGGCGGCGAGGGACTCGGCTCCAAGGCCATCACGTACGGCTTCCAGCGCTTCGAGACCGGCTTCATGGTCGCCACCGTCGTCGTGCTGATCGCCCTCGTCACGGTGATCCAGCTGATCGGCGACGGCGTGGTCCGCATCCTCGCCCGCCGCGGCCGGACAGCCTGAACCCTTCCCCACAGAAAAGCCCGCACTTGTCGTGCTTGGGCCACAACCAGCGGGTCCCCACCGGACCCGTACCGCAAGAAAGGCACTCTTCGTGCGTAAGAACGTCAAGCTCACCGCCTTCGCCGCCGCCTCCGCCGCGCTCGCCCTCGGCCTCACCGCCTGCGGCAGCTCCTCGGACCCGTCCACGGCCAAGGCCGACGGCGGCAAGGCCGACGAGAGCAAGCCCCTCGTCATCGCGGCGTCCCCGACCCCGCACGCCGACATCCTGAAGTTCGTCAAGGACAACCTCGCCGCCAAGGAAGGCCTCAAGCTGGAGGTGAAGGAGTTCACGGACTACGTCCTGCCCAACACCGCCACCGAGCAGGGCCAGGTCGACGGCAACTACTTCCAGCACAAGCCGTACCTCGACGACTTCAACAAGAAGAACAACACCCACATCGTGCCCGTCGTGAACGTGCACCTGGAGCCCCTCGGCCTCTACTCCAAGAAGGTCAAGGCCCTCTCCGACATCAAGGCCGGCCAGACCGTCGCCGTCCCCAACGACACCACCAACGAGGGCCGCGCGCTCCAGCTGCTCGCCGCGAACAAGCTGATCACCCTCAAGGACGGCGTCGGCACCAACGCCAAGCTCTCCGACATCACCGACAAGAAGGGCCTGGAGTTCAAGGAGCTGGAGGCCGCCACGGTCCCGCGCGCCCTGAACGACGTGGACGCCGCCGTCATCAACGGCAACTACGCCATCGAGGCCGACCTCTCGCCCGCCAAGGACGCCCTGATCCTGGAGAAGGCCGACGGCAACCCGTACGCCAACTTCCTGGCGGTCAAGGACGGCAAGCAGTCCGACCCGCGCATCCAGAAGCTCGCCAAGCTCCTGAACTCCGACGAGGTCAAGAAGTTCATCCAGGACAAGTACCAGGGCTCGGTCATCCCCGCCTTCGGCGCCCCGGCCGCTTCCTGACGAAAACCGCCTGGTAGACGCCGGATTCCCGGCCCCGCGCCCCCTCGGGGGGACGCGGGGCCGCGGTCTGCCCGCATCCGGGCAGCCCGGCCCTGCACATCACCCGGCCGATGCTGCATGCTGTGGCCTACGACCCGCACGACGGTCCCCCTCGAACGGTCCCGCACCACGGTCGCACCACGGTCTCAGGCATGGAGCTGCGCATGACTACCACCTTCCCGGACGTCACCATCAGCACGGACCGGCTGGTGCTGCGCGCCTTCGAGGAGGACGACGTCACGGCGCTCGCCGAGATGATGAACGACGAACACGTCACCGCCTGGACCTCGGTACCGCACCCCTACACCCACGCCGACGCCCACGACTGGGCCACCCGGAAGTCCCACGCGGAACGCACCGACGGCCGGGGCATCGTCTTCGCCGTCACCGAGTTCCTCACCCAACGCCTCGTGGGCATCGTCCACCTCCAGAACACCGACTGGCGCACCCGCACCACCGAGGTCGGTTACGTCACCGCCCCCTGGGCCCGGGGCGAGGGCTACGCCAGCGAGTCCGTCCTCGCCGTCGCCCAGTGGCTCTTCCGCGACCAGGGCTTCGAGCGCCTCGAAATCCGCACCGCCGCCGACAACACCGCCTCCCAGCAGGTCGCCCAGAAGATCGGTTGCATCAGCGAAGGCGTCCTGCGCAACGCGTGGATAGTGCGGACCCAGACGGCCGACGGCGGCTGGACCGAGACCCGCACCGACCTCATCGTCTGGAGCCTGGTCCCCGAGGACCTCGACGAGGCCGAGGAGTACGAGGGCCACGACGGCTACAGCGGCTACGACGGCACCCGCGGATACCCGCCCCGGGACTCCGGATACGCCTTCGGCCGGCCCGCCGACGCCACCGGCTACGCCGTCGCCGCCGACTGGAACTGACCCGATGACCAGGTAGTCTCACGATGCGCGACCCCCGACGAAGCCCGCCCGCCCCCACCTCAGGAGACTGACGACGATGGCCGACCGGGTCACGGTGATCGGCTGGGACGGTTCACCCCTGACCGCGGCCGCCCGGTCCGCGCTCGCCGCCGCCACCCTCGTGGCCGGCGCCGCCCACCACCTCGCGCTCCCCGAGGTCCCGCCCACCGCGGAACGCATCCGTCTCGGCAGCCTCCACCTCGCCGCCCGCCGGATCGCCGGCCACCGCGGCACCGCCGTCGTCCTCGCCGACGGAGACCCCGGATTCTTCGGCGTCGTACGCACCCTGCGCGCCCCGGAACACGGCCTGGAGGTGGAGGTCGTCCCCGCCGTCTCCGCCGTCGCCGCCGCCTTCGCCCGCGCCGGGATGCCCTGGGACGACGCCCAGGTGGTCGTCGCCCACCCCCGCACCCTGCGCCGGGCCGTCAACGTCTGCCGGGCCCACAGCAAGGTAGCCGTCCTCACCTCGCCCGGAGCCGGACCCGCCGAACTCGCCCTGCTGCTCGACGGGGTGCACCGCACCTTCGTCATCTGCGAGGAACTGGGCACCGACCGCGAGCGCGTCACCGTCCTGACCTCCGACAAGGCCGCCGACCACAGCTGGCGCGACCCGAACGTGGTCATCGTCATCGGCGGCGCGGGCCAGGTCTCCGCCGCCGAGCCCGGCTGGCTGTTCGGCCAGCCCCCCCACCTCACGGCCACCCGTGGCTGGGCCCGGCCCCGGCCCGAAGGGGACTGGTCCGTGGGGGAGGGGCCCGTGGGGGAGGGCGAGTCCGCACAGCTGCGCGCGGCCCAGCTCGCCCGACTCGGCCCCCGCGCAGGGGACCTCGTCTGGGACATCGGGGCCGGCTCCGGGGCCCTCGCCGTGGACGCCGCCGCCCTCGGCGCGGCCGTCATCGCGGTCGACGCCGACCCCCGCGCCTGCGAACGGGTAACGGCCGCCGCCCGTCGGCGCGGTGTCCAGATCCAGGTCGTGCCCGGCCGCGCCCCGCACGTCCTGGAGAACCTCCCCGAGCCCGACGTCGTCCGCGTCGGCGGGGGCGGCGCCGAGGTCGTCGCGGCCGTCGCCGACCGGCGTCCCGAACGGATCGTCAGCCACGCCTCCACGCGCGACGACGCCGAGGCCATCGGACGCACCCTCGGCGAACACGGGTACGCCGTCGAGTGCGCACTCCTCCAGTCCGTCGGCCTCGACACCCGGACCTGGGCGGAACAGGAGCGTTCCGTGGTGTTCCTCCTGGCAGCCGAGCGCCCCGTGAGCCGCTAGCGCGGAGGCCGGGGTAGGCTGGCCGATCGTCGTGCCGCCCTCAGGACGCGCGACGTGGCGCAGTCCACAGCGGACCGCGCCGGTTTGTGGCCGACACGGCGGCCGACGAGCGCGACAATGCTCAGGAGTTGTTGTGCGGGCGCACGCGAGGCGTCGCACCGCACGGCGACCCCGCACACATCACCGCCCGGCGGTCTTGTGGGCGACCGGGCGATCGAAGAGGCAACACCGATGGGCGAGGGGTACGCATGACTGACACCGGCCAGGTCCCGGGCGAGGGTCACCCGGACAACGGGGGCATGGTGGATCAGCAGGGCATCCCCGCTGCGGTTGCGCCGCTCCCGCAGCTTCCGCCGCAGCCCCCGGCGGGCTACGCCTTCCAGGACCTCGTGGACGACCCCGCCGAGGCGGAGGACGAGGAACTGCTGCTGATGCCGAGCGCCCAGGGCTCCTGGAGCGACCCCCAGGTGGTCCCGCCGGTGCCGGCCTTCCCGGCCGAGCCCGTCTACACCGAGTACCCGCAGGCCCCCGCGGCCGGTTACCCCGAGCCGGGCCACCCCGGTTTCCCGGAGCCCGGCTACCAGGACGCCGGCTACCCGGTGCCGCAGCAGCCCGCGCAGCCCGGCTTCCCCGACCCCTCGTACCCCGCGGGCGCGGGCTTCCCCGACGGCTACGCGGACCCCGCCGCGTACAGCGCGGGCGCGCACGAGACCGGCGGCCGCGACACCGGCTCGCTGGACCTCGGCGGCCTCGTGGCCCCGCAGGCCGCCCAGGTGCCGCCGGCGTCGCCCGTGATCCCCGCACGCCGTCCGCTGCACATGGGCCCGCCGATGCCCGAGGCCGGGGGAGTCGTGCGTTCCCTCGCGGACCGGGGTCCCGCCGCCGCTCCGGCGCCGGCGCCCGTGGCCGCCCCGGCCCCCGTGCCCGCTCCCGAGCCGGCCCCCGTGGTGGCGGCGCAACCCGTCGCCGAGCCGGCGCCGCAGCCCCTGCCGCAGCAGCCCGTCGCCGAGCCGGCGGTGGAGCCGGCGGTGGAGCCCGCCGCAGTGCCGGTCGCCGTGGCCGAGCCGGCCGCCGTGTCCGTGGCCGAGGCTGTGGCCGTGCCCGAGGCCCCCGGGGCGCCGGTGGCGCAGGAGCCGGTCGCCGTGGCGGTGCAGCAGCCCGGTGCGCCTGCCGCGGGTCCCGAGTACCTGGACGCCCCGCAGCAGGCGGCGCGAGCCGCCGAGATCCCGGCGCAGCCCGGGACGCCGTGGACGGCCGAGCCCGTTCCGGCCGCCGCCCCCGTTGCCGAGGCCGCCCCCGACGCGCCCGCTCCCGTGGAGCCGAACGCGGAGCCCGTGGCGCAGCCGGAGGCCCAGCCCTCCGCCGAAGCCGCCGCGCAGGCCCCCGAGCCCGCCGCCGCGCCCGCCGCCGCGCAGGCCCCCGAG
>NZ_JBFRER010000064.1:0-39012 GCF_052114405.1 Streptomyces sp. M-16
CCCCCGCCCACGCGGCCCGCGCCAAGCGCCCCGTCGCGCTGCTCGCCGCCGTCGCCCTCGCGGCGGCCGTGGTCGGCGGCGGGACGGCGGCCGCCGTCCAGCAGTTCCTCGGCCACGGCGGCTCCGCCGGCGGCGGCTTCAACGGCACCAACGTCTCCCAGTCCAGCAACGGCACCGTCTCGGGCGTCGCCGAGCAGGTCAGCCCCTCCGTGGTGCGGATCGACACCCGCACCGGCTCCGGTCAGGGCACCGGCTCCGGCATCGTGGTCACCGCCGGCGGCGAGATCGTCACCAACAACCACGTCGTCAGCGGCGCCTCCGAGATCCAGGTGACGATGAGCGACGGCAAGAAGTACGCCGCCCAGACCGTCGGCACCGACCCCGGCAAGGACCTGGCGCTGATCAGGCTCCAGGGCGCGAGCGGTCTCAAGCCCGCCAAGCTCGGCAACTCCGACCAGCTGCGCGTCGGCGACCAGGTCGTCGCCATCGGCTCCCCCGACCGTCTCACCGGCACCGTCACCAGCGGCATCGTCTCGGCCCTGGACCGGGACGTGAACGTACCGAAGTCGGAGCAACAGCAGTCCCCGCAGCGCGGCCAGGGCGGCGGCTGGCCGTTCTCCTACGACGGGCAGCAGTTCAACGGGAACACCGGCTCGAACACCACCTCGTACAAGGCCATCCAGACGGACGCCTCCCTCAACCCGGGCAACTCCGGCGGCGCCCTCGTCAACCTGAACGGCGAGATCGTGGGCATGCCCTCCGCGATCTACTCCCCCTCCAGCGACAGCTCCTCCGCGGGCAGCGTCGGCCTCGGCTTCGCCATCCCGGTCAACACGATCAAGGCCGACCTCGACGGCCTCCGCAAGGGCGGCACGGGCGGCACGGGCGGATCCGAGTCCGGTACCGGCTCCGACGGCTCGGACGGCGGCCGTTCCGGCACCTCCTGGTTCTGACCCCGCCACCGGCCCCRCGCCCGGTACGGCACCCGCCCCCGGGCGCAGCCGCACCGGGCCGCGGCGCTCCCGTGCGACGCTGGGGGCAGACCTCCGCGGGACGGATCCCGCACCTCCGCCACCCACGCCCACGGGCGGGATGGGGGCCGCGGCCGCGGCCCCGCGGACACCACCACGACCACCACCCAGGGGGACCCGCCGATGAACGCCGCCGAAGGCGAACCGCAGCGCATCCTCGTCGTCGACGACGAGCCGGCCGTCCGTGAGGCCCTGCGCCGCAGCCTCGCCTTCGAGGGCTACGGGACCCGGACGGCGGTCGACGGGCTCGACGCCCTCGACCAGGCGGCCACGTACGCACCGGACCTGATCGTCCTGGACATCCAGATGCCCCGGATGGACGGCCTGACCGCGGCCCGCCGGCTGCGCGCGTCCGGCAGCGTCACCCCGATCCTGATGCTGACCGCCCGCGACACCGTCGGCGACCGCGTCACCGGCCTCGACGCGGGCGCCGACGACTACCTCGTCAAGCCCTTCGAGCTGGACGAGCTCTTCGCCCGCGTCCGCGCCCTGCTGCGCCGCAGCTCCTACGCCGCCCCCTCCACCGCCCCGGAGAACTCCGCCGACGTCCTGTCCTTCGGCGACCTGCGCATGGACCTCACCACCCGCGAGGTCACCCGGGGCCACCGCGCCGTGGAACTGACCCGGACCGAGTTCACCCTGCTGGAGATGTTCCTCGCGCACCCGCGCCAGGTCCTGACCCGCGAGCAGATCCTGAAGACCGTGTGGGGCTTCGACTTCGAGCCCAGCTCCAACTCCCTGGACGTGTACGTGATGTACCTGCGCCGCAAGACCGAGGCCGGTGGCGAGCCCCGCCTCGTCCACACCGTGCGCGGCGTCGGGTACGTCCTGCGCGCCGGCGAGGGCGGCCCCGAGTGAGCCCGGCCGCCAGATTCCGCGCGCTGCCGCTGCGCTCGCGGCTCGCGCTGCTGGTGGCGGTCGCCGTGGCGGTGGCGGTGGCGGCCGTCGCCGCCGTCGCCTGGGTGATGGTGCGCACCCAGCTGCGCGACCAGCTCGACCGCTCCCTGATGTCGACGAACGTCAGCGCGCAGGTGGCGCGGACCCTGCGGGAGGGCTGCGTCGTCCAGCCGCCCAAGCCCACGCAGCAGATCGCCGGGAACCTGAACGCGACCGTGCAGATCGTCCTGTCCGACGGCACCCGCTGCTGGGTGGGCGGGCAGCCCGACCTGCCCGTGACCGGCACCGACCGGCAGGTCGCGGCCGACGAGCAGGCCAAGCCCGTCCTGCACGACGTGACCACCCCCGACGGCGTCGACATGCGCGTCTACACCCTCCAGGCCAACCCGGCCGGGCCCGCCTTCGGCGTCTCCATCGCCAAGCCGCTGGGCGACGTGGAGAAGCCCCTGTCCACGCTGGCCTGGGTGCTGCTGCTGGTCAGCGGCGTCGGAGTGGTCGGCGCCGGGGCCGCCGGGCTGTGGGTGGCCCGGACGGGGCTGCGGCCGGTGGACGAACTGACCGGCGCCGTCGAACACATCGCCCGGACCGAGGACCTGACCGTACGGATCCCCGACGCGGGCGACGACGAGATCGCCCGCCTGTCCCGCTCCTTCAACTCCATGACGGCGGCCCTGGCCTCCTCCCAGGAACGCCAGGCCCAGCTGATCGCCGACGCCGGCCACGAACTGCGGACCCCGCTGACCTCCCTGCGCACCAACATCGAGCTGCTCGCGCGCAGCGAGGAGACCGGCCGGGCCATCCCGCCGGACGACCGGCGCGAGCTGCTGGCCTCCGTGAAGGCGCAGATGACGGAGCTGGCCGCGCTGATCGGAGACCTCCAGGAGCTCTCCCGCCCGGACGCGGCCCCGCACGCCCCGCTCGGGGTGGTGGCCCTGCACGAGACCGCCGCCGCCGCGCTGTCCCGGGTCCGGCTGCGCGGCCCGGAGCTGGTCTTCACCGCCGCGCTGGAGCCCTGGTACGTACGGGGCGAGGCGGCGGCGCTGGAGCGGGCCGTGGTCAACGTCCTCGACAACGCCGTGAAGTTCAGCCCGCCGGGCGCGGCCGTCGAGGTCTCGCTGCGCGCGGGCGAGCTGACGGTACGGGACCACGGACCGGGCATCCCGGCCGAGGACCTCCCTTACGTCTTCGAGCGGTTCTGGCGGTCCCCGTCGGCCCGCGCGCTGCCCGGCAGCGGGCTGGGCCTGTCCATCGTGGCCCGTACGGTCCAGCGGGCGGGCGGCACCGCCGTGCTGCGCGCCGCGGCCGACGGGGGCCGGGGCACGGAGGCGGTGCTGCGCCTGCCGGGCGCCCCGACGCCGCCGCCGGCGACCGCGTCAGTTGTGCCGGATCAGTGAGTCGACCAGGCCGGAGCGGGTGTTGGGGAAGTCCAGGGGGACGATGCCGAGGCCGGTGCGGCCGGCCAGTTCGCCGCCGTCGACGAAGGACTGGACCTGCGGGTTGAGCCGGTCGGAGTTCCAGCGCGGCGGCATGTAGGCCGAGGTGCTGACGTAGTTCACGAACAGCTTGCCGGGCTGCCGGACGGCCTTGCGGAACTGGTCCTCGATCTTGCCGCGCTTGGCGAAGGGCTCGGCGTTCCAGTCGTCCTGGACGTCGAAGACGTTGCCGTCGGCGTAGCGCAGGCCGGGCAGGCCGCCGTTGTCGGCGAGGAGCACCACCTTTCCGCGGGCCTGGCCCAGCGACGCGGGCAGGGTGTCGGCGATGCGGAAGAGCGGGCGCCAGCCGCGGCGGTCGAGGTAGTCGTCGAACACGGCGCGGAAGGTGGCGTCGCTCTCCTCGGAGTACTCCTGCTTGACGCGCATCAGGACGGTCTCGGAGGGGTGCGCGGAGAGGAAGTTCCCGCAGGCCACGAGGACGTCCCCGAACATCAGGTCCTGGAAGAAGGCCGCGTGGTGGATCGCGAGGGAGCCGCCCGTCACCCGGCAGCGGACGTCCAGGAACCGGATCCCGGAGTCGAGCTGCTGGGCGATCGAGGTGTTCTGGCAGGCGACGTAGAGCCCGCCCTTGGTGGCGCCCGAGTCGTGGGTGCCGGGGATGGTCATCCGCTGGAGCGGGGTGGAGTCGGCGAGGCCGGCCATCCAGTCCTGGGCGGCGAGGGTTCTCGCGGAGGCGGGGGCCGCCGCCCCGAGTCCCGTGAGCGCCGCGGCGCCCACCGCCGTCGCTCCGGTCAGAAACGCCCGCCTGTGCAGTGCCATGCCCGCCCCTTCGCCGCTCCGTTGTCGGGACGGGATTATGGCGTGTGCGGACCGGCCTTCACTACCCGTCGGTAGGCACGGATTCTTCGAGCAGTTCCACCATCCTGCGCAGCCCGCGGACGAGTTCCCGCCCGGTGGGTGCCTGCTCCGGATCGGTCAGGACCTGCACCATCACCCCGCTGAGCAGCGCGAGGTGCACCGAACCGAGGGCCCGTACGTCCTCCTGCGCGACCGCTTCCTCGGGCACCCCGGCCAGTTGGGCGGCGACCATGCGCCGGGACCCGCGCTGCCCCTCGGCCAGCGCGGCGAGCAGCTCGGGGGAGGACTGGGCGTGTACGAAGGCCTCGATGTTGGCGAGCCAGAGCCAGCGCATGTCGAGGAAGTCGCGGCTCTTTCGGTCCCAGGTGTCGGCGTAGCGCTCCTCGGCGGTGGCGCCCTGCCCGGTGAGCCGGCCCGAGCCGGCGGCCCACTCGTCGATGGCCGCGAACAGCGCCTGGTTGAGCAGTGCCTCGCGCGATCCGAAGTGGTAGCCGATCGCGGCCATGCTCACCCGCGCCGCCGAGGCGATGTCGCGCACGGTCGTGCGCGCGTACCCCTTCTCCTCCAGGCAGCGGCGCGCTCCGGCCAGCAGGTCCTCGCGATTTCCCATGCCGGGATCGTATCCGCGCCAGGTTTTTGGGCGCTCGCCCAAGACAAGCGTATTGCGCAGTCGCCCAAATCCTGGCAGGCTCATGTCCTGCGGAACACAACGCCGTCACCGCAGGACACACAGGGGAGAGCGGAACCATGCGCCACACGCTGACGATCGACGACCGCACGCTGTCGTACCTGGACTTCGGCGGCCCGGGCCGCCCGCTGCTCGCCCTGCACGGGGGCATGTCCGAGGGCCTCGCCTTCGCCGGCCTCGCCGAGGCCCTGGGCGACGCGTGGCGGGTCATCGCCCCCGACCAGCGCGGCCACGGCGACTCCGACCGGGCCCCCGACTACAGCCGCGCCGGATACGTCGCCGACGCCGTCGCGCTCCTCGACCACCTCGGACTGGACGCCCCCGTCGCCCTCCTCGGCTACTCCCTCGGGGGGCTCAACGCCGTCCACCTGGCCGCCGCCCACCCCGACCGGATCTCGGCGCTCGTCGTCGTGGACGCCGCCGTCGAGCTCAACCCGGAGGGCGGCGAGTGGATGTCCTTCCTGCAGGCCATGCGGTACTCCGCGCCCACCCGGGAGGAACTCCTCGCCGCGGCCGGACCGGTCGGCTCCCAGTTCGTCGCCGAGGCGCTGCGCCCGCTCCCCGACGGGGGCTGGCGGCTGCCCTTCCACCCCCAGGACATGCTCGACTCCGTCGAGGCCTGCCGCGGCGACCACTGGGACGCCTGGCTCGGGAGCGCGTGCCCGGCCGTACTGGTCCACGGCGTCCGCAGCACCTCGCTCCCGCAGGCACAGGCCGACGCGATGGTCTCCCGGCGGCCCGGGACCTCATACACGCCCCTGGACGGGGACCACTTCGTGCCGTTCACGAATCCGGAAGGCTTCCAGGAGGCCGTCGCGAAGTTCCTCGCGACGCTGTAGCCACTCGGTGTGGCCGCCGCGCGTGGCCGCCGCCCCTCAGGGCGCGCTGTACGCGGGTGCTACTTGACGACCGTGATCCGGTCCGCCGCCGGCGGGGCGATCGGGGCCGCGGCCGAGGACTTGCCCAGGAGGTTGTTGAAGGCCTCCAGGTCGGGGATGCCGACCAGCTTGTTCTTGTGGTCCTTCAGGACGGTGAAGCCGTCACCGCCGCCCGCGAGGAACTCGTTCATCGCGACCCGGTAGGTCTTGGCGGGGTCGATCGCCGCGCCGTTCAGCCGCACCGAGTCCACGACGATCCGGTCCGCGCCCGACTTCGTCATGTCCAGGGTGTACGTGAAGCCCTTCGACACCTGCAGGATCTTCGGGTTCGGGCCGTTGACCGTGCCGCTGACCTGCTGCTGGAGCGCGGTGATCAGCTGCGCGCCCGTCAGGTCCACCACGTTCATCAGGTTGTTGAACGGCTGGACCGTGTAGGACTCGCCGTACGTCACCACGCCGTCGCCCTCGGCGCCCGCGGCCTTGTACGCCAGGTCGGCACGGATGCCGCCCGGGTTCATGATGGCCAGCTGCGCACCACCCCGGTCGGCCGGGGACGTGGCGTCCAGCTGCGCGTCGGCGATCAGGTCACCGAGCGGYTTCTCCGGCGCCTCGGAGCCGCGGCCCGCGATGTCGGCGGAGATGAAGCCCATCGGACGGCTCGCGACCGGGGCCGCCAGCGCGTTCCAGCGGGTGATCAGCTCGGTCATGTCCGGGGCCTTGGGCAGGTCCCGGCCGACGACCTTGTTGACCGGCTTCGGCGACTTGACCGGCGTACGGACGATGTCCTTGGTCTGCCGGTCGTAGGTCAGCGTGGTGTCCGTGAACAGCCGGCCGTACGAGGCGGCCGAGGTGACCGTGCGCGGGTTGCCCGCCGGGTCCGGGATGTTGCAGGAGTACGCCTGGTGGGTGTGGCCGGTCACCAGCGCGTCGACCTTCGGGTCGACGTTCTTGGCGATGTCGACGATGGCACCCGAGATGCCGGCGCCCGCGCCCGGGACGTCACAGTCGTAGTTGTACGCGCCGCTCGCGGGCAGACCGCCCTCGTGGATCAGCGCGACGATCGACTTCACGCCCTGCTTGTTCAGCTCGGCCGCGTACTTGTTGATCGTCTCGACCTCGTCGCCGAACTTGAGGCCCTTGACCCCGTCGGCGGTCACGACGTCCGGGGTGCCCTCCAGGGTGACGCCGATGAAGCCGATCTTCACGTCCCCCTTCTTCCAGATGAAGGTGGGCGACATCAGCGGACGCTTGGTCTTCTCGTCCGTGACGTTCGCGGCCAGGTACTGGAACTGGGCGCCCGTGTACTCCTTGCCGTACTCGAAGCAGCCGTCGACCGGGTGGCAGCCGCCGTACGCCATGCGGCGCAGCTCGGTCTTGCCCTCGTCGAACTCGTGGTTGCCCACGCTCGTCACGTCGAGCTTCATCTTGTTGAGGGCCTCGACGGTCGGCTCGTCGTGGAAGAGACCGGACAGCATCGGGCTGCCGCCGATCATGTCCCCGGCCGCGGCCGTGACGGAGTAGTCGTGGCCCTTGCGGGCATCGCGCAGCGCGGTCGCGAGGTACTCGGCCCCGCCCGCGGGTATCGCCTTGGTGGTGCCGTCTGCCTGACGTTCGGTCACGGTGCCGGAGGAGCCCTGCGGGGGCTCCAGCGTGCCGTGGAAATCGTTGAACGACAGCATCTGTACGTCGACGGTGCGGCCCGGAGCCGCACCGCCGCCACTCGCGGCACCGGCCGGCAGTGCGGCGGCGACCAGCGCCCCGGCCCCGGCCGTGAGGGCGAGGGCGGACAGGGTCAACCGGCGGGCAGTGCGGTGCCGTTGTGGCTTCGCTGACATTTATTCCCCTTTGTGGACAGCGAGACAACTTGGGAGGTCCGCCGCAGCCTATTGTCAACGCGCGTAGCACGACAGGGGGTATCGGGTTGCGAGCTGGTTACGCACAGCCGTCCGGCACTCCGGCCGCGCTCGTGTCCGCGTCCAGGAACCCACGGGCCCCGGACCTGCGGAAGGCCCCAACCCCGGGCGGCAGTCGTAGGCTCAGAGCATGACTGACGCAGCAGCGGCCCTGGAGCCGGGACGGCACATCGAGATCCTCGACGAGCTGACGGAGGAACAGGCCGCATCCGTACTGGACCTCATCCACGAAGCGGCCCGCACCGACGGCACCACCGCCGTCTCCGAACAGGGCCGCCTGCAGCTGCGCGGCGGCCCGCGCGAGGGGATCCGCCACTTCCTCCTGACCGACGCCGGCCGGCTCGCCGGATACGGGCAACTGGAGGACACCGATCCGGTGGAGGCCCCCGCCGCCGAGCTCGTCGTGCACCCCGCGCTGCGCGGGCGCGGCCACGGCCGGGCCCTGGGCTCCGCCCTGCTGCACGCCTCCGGCAAGCGCATCCGGGTGTGGGCGCACGGCGGCAAGTCCGCCGCCCGGCACCTGGCCCAGGTCCTCGGCCTGACCCTCTTCCGCGAACTGCGCCAGCTGCGCCGCCCCCTGGGCCCCGGGGCGGCGGGCCTGCCCGACGCCGCCCTCCCGCCCGGCGTGACGGTCCGCACCTTCGTCCCCGGCGAGGACGACACCGCCTGGCTCGCCGCCAACGCCGCCGCCTTCGCCCACCACCCGGAGCAGGGCGCGCTCACGCAGCGCGACCTGGACGACCGCATGGCGCAGCCGTGGTTCGACGCGAAGGGCTTCTTCCTCGCGGAGCGGGAGGGCGAGCTGATCGGCTTCCACTGGACGAAGGTCCACGCGGAGGAGCAGCTCGGCGAGGTCTACGTGGTCGGCGTCCGCCCCGGCGCACAGGGCGGCGGCCTCGGCAAGGCCCTGACCGCGATCGGCCTCCGCCACCTGGCCGCGTCGGGCCTGCCCACGGCGATGCTCTACGTCGACGCCGACAACCCGGCGGCCCTGGCGGTCTACGAAGGCCTCGGCTTCACGACGCACGAGGTGGACCTCATGTACCGCACGGAGAGCTGAGGGGGCGGGGCTGGGCGGGGCCGGGGGGCGGCGAGACTCGACCTGGCCCGCATCAGGGAGGGTTTGGGGGTTTCCCGTCAGTCTCATCGTCCTTCCGCGTCGGGACGGGCCGTCAAGGGCGCTCCCTTCGGTCGCGTCGCTTCGCGATGGCCTTCGGCCACCCTTGACAGCCCGTCCCGCCACGGAATGCCAAAGACTGCCGGGAAACCCCCAAAAGAACGGTCCACGGGGAAGCGAGGGAGGGGCGGGCACCTCAGCGACCCTCGACCCCTCCCCGCCTGGGTGGACCCGAGATACGGCCCGACATCCATCAAATTCCGGGCCGGGGACCGCCAGACCACCCCAAACGGCGACCAGACCGTCCAGCAAGCCTTCCAGGACGGCACGCGCATCGGATCGCTACGCGCTTCTCCCGGCATAGCGTCCGCCGCCCGCCTGGGGCTGGACATAAGCCGCCCAAGACGGCCGGTTGGTGTGCTTGGCGGGCGACTGACTGCCGGCAGGGGCCCTCAGACACCCCAAGAAACTCCCCAAGGCCCCCGGGGAGCCCTGAGCGGCCTGGAGAGCCTCCTTCGCGGACCAAAAGTGCCCTTCCCGGACCGCGAAGGGGCACTTCCTGGCACCAGAAGGCCCTTCCCGGGGCCCAGGGGCCCTTCCCGCACCCATGAGACGTCTTGGCGGACCCATGAGATGCCTTGGCACCCATGAGACGTCTTGTCGGACTCTGAGGACGACAAAGTCGTCCTCAGAGTCCGACAGGCAGCACCAGCACCCCTTCAGAGCCCGCCCAGCACCCCAAAAGGGGCAAACAGCCTGCGCTCGCGTGAGAGACCGAGGCTCCCGGACCGTGGGCGGCTTATGTCCGGCCCCAGACGGCCGCCGGACGCCAAGCCGAGCGAAGCGCGTAGCGATCTGACGCGCATGCCGTCATGGGGAGCGGCCGGGCGCTCTGGTCGCCGTTTCGGGCGGGTCTGGCTCGGCCCGGGCTTTGGACCGACACGCCTAGGGGCCGGATTGCGGGCCTGGCCGGAGATGGCTCGCACATCGCTGAGGTGCCCGCCCCTCCCTCGCTTCCCCGTGGACCGTTCTTTTGGGGGTTTCCCGGCAGTCTTTGGCATTCCGTGGCGGGACGGGCTGTCAAGGGTGGCCGAAGGCCAYCGCGAAGCGACGCGACGAAGGAGCGCCCTTGACGGCCCGTCCCGACGCGGAAGGACGATGAGACTGACGGGAAACCCCCAAACCCTCCCTGACGCCGACCAGCCGAAGTCCCGCCACCCCCCGACCCCGCCCAGCCCCGCCCCCCGACCCACCCCGACCCACCCCGACCCCGCCCCGCGCCCCACCCGTGCGCCAGCCGGACCCAGGAAGCCATACGCCATTAACCGGGCATTAAGACGCGCTTGCCAGTCTCCGGACATGCAGCCCCGCCTCCGCCTGACGGCGGACACTTCCGACGCGCCTGTCCTCCCCCGTGCGCGGAAGAATGGAGACATGAGCCACCAGCCGAGCGCGAGCCCCGCGGGCCCCACCGAGGTCCCCGCCCAGCAGCCGTCCCGCAACGCCGCCAGCACCGGCCCCGCTGATGCCGCGGCCCCCGCGTCGGCCCTCACCCGGCCGTCCGCCGCGCAGACACCGGCGCAGGCCAAGGCCGAGGCCCAGGCGCAGACGGCCAGGACGAGGGCGCGCCTCGGCTCCATAGCCGCGCACCGCCCCCACGCTGCGGACCTCGATCCCGACCTCGACGGCGATCTCGACTCCTACGAGGACCGGGACGACAGCGGCGAGCTGCCCGCGAACCGCTTCCTCGACCGCGAACGCAGCTGGCTCGCCTTCAACGAGCGCGTCCTCGAACTCGCCGAGGACCCGGCCACCCCGCTGCTGGAGCGCGCGAACTTCCTGGCGATCTTCGCGAGCAACCTCGACGAGTTCTTCATGGTCCGCGTCGCCGGCCTCAAGCGCCGCATCGCGACCGGCGTCGCCACCCGTTCGGCCTCGGGCCTCCAGCCCCGTGAGGTGCTGGACCTGATCTGGACCCGCTCGCGCGAGCTCATGGCCCGGCACGCCGCCTGCTACCAGCAGGACATCGCCCCGCAGCTCGCCGAGGAGGGCATCCACCTCATCCGGTGGCCCGACCTCACCGAGAAGGAGCAGGCCCGCCTCTTCACCCTGTTCCGCAACCAGATCTTCCCGGTGCTCACCCCGCTGGCCGTGGACCCCGCGCACCCGTTCCCGTACATCTCCGGCCTGTCCCTGAACCTGGCCGTCGTCGTGCGCAACCCCGTCAGCGGCCACCGCCACTTCGCCCGCGTCAAGGTCCCGCCGCTCCTGTCCCGCTTCCTGGAGGCCTCCCCGCAGCGCTACGTCCCGCTGGAGGACGTCATCGCCGCGCACCTGGAGGAGCTGTTCCCCGGCATGGAGGTGCTCGCGCACCACATGTTCCGCGTGACCCGCAACGAGGACCTCGAAGTGGAGGAGGACGACGCCGAGAACCTCCTCCAGGCCCTGGAGAAGGAGCTCATGCGGCGCCGCTTCGGCCCGCCGGTGCGCCTGGAGGTCGAGGAGTCCATCGACCCCGGCGTCCTGGACCTCCTCGTCCAGGAACTGAAGATCTCCGCCGCCGAGGTGTACCCGCTGCCCGGCCCGCTCGACCTGACGGCCCTCTTCGGGATCTCCTCCCTCGACCGGCCCGAGCTGAAGTACCCGAAGTTCGTCGCCGGCACCCACCGTGACCTCGCCGAGGTCGAGTCCGCGTCCGCGCCCGACATCTTCGCCGCGCTGCGCGAGCGCGACGTGCTGCTCCACCACCCCTACGACTCCTTCTCCACCTCCGTGCAGGCCTTCCTGGAACAGGCCGCCGCCGACCCGGACGTCCTCGCGATCAAGCAGACGCTGTACCGCACCTCGGGTGACTCCCCGATCGTCGACGCCCTGATAGACGCCGCCGAATCCGGCAAGCAGGTCCTCGTACTCGTCGAGATCAAGGCCCGCTTCGACGAGCAGGCCAACATCAAGTGGGCGCGCAAGCTGGAGGAGTCCGGCTGCCACGTGGTCTACGGCCTGGTGGGCCTCAAGACCCACTGCAAGCTCTCGCTCGTCGTCCGCCAGGAGGGCGACACCCTGCGCCGCTACAGCCACGTCGGCACCGGCAACTACCACCCCAAGACCGCCCGTCTGTACGAGGACCTCGGCCTGCTCACCGCCGACCCGCAGGTCGGCGCGGACCTCTCCGACCTGTTCAACCGGCTGTCCGGCTACTCCCGGCGCGAGACCTACCGCCGGCTGCTGACCGCCCCCAAGTCCCTGCGCGACGGACTCGTCTCGCGCATCGAGAAGGAGGCCGACCACCACCGGGCCGGCCGCCCGGCGTCCGTCCGCCTCAAGATGAACTCGATCGTCGACGAGGCCCTCATCGACTCCCTGTACCGGGCCTCCCGGGCGGGCGTCCCGGTCGACATCTGGGTCCGCGGCATCTGTGCCGTACGGCCCGGGGTGCCGGGGCTGTCGGAGAACATACGGGTCCGCTCGATACTCGGCCGCTTCCTGGAGCACTCCCGGGTCTTCGCCTTCGGCAACGGCGGCGAGCCCGAGGTGTGGATCGGCAGCGCCGACATGATGCACCGCAACCTCGACCGCCGCATCGAGGCACTGGTCAGGGTCACCGACCCCGCCCACCGCGCGGCCCTGGACCGGATGCTGGAGACGGGCATGTCCGACGCCACCTCCTCCTGGCACCTGGGACCGGACGGCGAATGGACCCGGCACAGCACCGACGCCGAGGGCCAGCCGCTGCGGCACGTTCAGGAGATGCTCATAGACGCCCGGAGGCGCCGGCGTGGCTCAGCCAAACCATGACCCGACCGCAGGTGACGTGCTCGGCGCGTACCTGCGCTCCCAGGCCACCGCGTTCCTGCGGGGGTTGCGCGTGCACGAGGAAAGCGGGTCCGACGCGGCGGAAAGCAGCGAGGCGGCGCGCGGCCTGCGGGGGGCCGCGCGCCGCATCGCGGGCTCGCTGGGCACGTTCCGGGTGGTGACCGAGTCGGCGTGGGCGGACTCCCTGCGCACCGAGCTCGTCTGGCTCTCCTCCACCCTGGCCGACGAGCACGCGTACGCCGCCCGGCTGTCCCGCCTCATGGAGGCCCTGCAACGGCTCTCCGCGTCGCCCGAGGTCCCGGGGCCCCGGGGCAGCGGGGCCTCCGCGGGGGCCCTCACCGTGGGCTCAGCGCGCGCGGGCGCCCTGCTGGAGCGCCAGCTCACGCTGGCGCGCACCCGCGCCCATTCCGCGACCCTCCACGCGCTCGGCTCGTCCCGCTTCCACGCGGTCGCCGACGCCGTCGCCGTGCTGGCCTCGGAGGTGCCGCTCGACGCGGTCGCGGCGCGGGGCCGGGTGGAGGAGGTCCTGGTGCCGCTCGCGGCGGTCACCGAGGACCGGCTGGCCACGGCCGTCGCCGCCCTGCCCGACACCGGCGAGAGCACCCCGTACTCGGCGCACGCGGACGGCTCCTGGCACGAGGTGCGCCGCCTGTTGCGGGTCCACCGGTACGCGCGGGAGGCGCTGGGCGGGGACGTGACCCGGCTCGCCGCGGCGGGCCGGGCGCTGGACGTGCACCGCGACGCCTCCGAGGCCGCCACCGCCTCGGCGACGGCCGCCCGCACCCCCCGGATCGCCCCGGCCACGGCCTACGCCCTGGGCGTCCTGCACGCCGACCAGCGCCACGCGGCCCTGGCGGCCCGCCTCTCGTTCCACCACATCTGGCACCCGGTCCCCACGGCCTCCTGACGCCCCCGGCCCCCGTCCCGCCCGCCCGGATCCGGGGGGCGGGGCGGGGCCGGGGGCCGGCACGCGCCGGGCCGGGCGGAGCGGGCGCAACGGTGGAAGGGTGGAGGGAGGACCCTTGTGCGCAGGGGCCCCTCCGCACTGCGGACGTCACCGCACCACGGGCGTCTCGGCACCACGGGCGTCTTCGCACCAACGGGCGTCACCGCACCACGGGCGCCTTGGCACCACAGGCGTGACCGAACGGCAGACCGCCCCGCACGGCGGACCTACCGCACCGGTCCCCGCCCCCAGCGACGGCAACGGCGAAATCCGGCCACCCCCACCGGCGGCCCGACAAGGTCACGGCGGGATAACGGGCGGATAACGCCCGATTGCGCCCAGGTACAAACCACCCCAACCGCACCGGGCCGTCCGCCATGGTTCACCCTCCGTTCACCAACCCCCGTCGACCGCTTCACCTGTTCTGCCTAATTTCGGTACCGCACGGTGCGAGCCGCTGGGAAAAACAGGGCACCCGCACTACACGACCCCGTAGTCCTCTTCGCACGCCGCCCCGATACAGAAAGCGGCCGGCGGCTTCTGGAAGGAACTCCCGAAAAGTGAAGCTTCAGCGCAAGAACATGCTTCGTGCCTCCGCCCTCGGGGCGCTTGTCGTGTCCGGCGCCCTGGTCCTCACGGCGTGCGGCTCGGACAACAACACGAAGACCGACGCCGGTGGCAACACCACGAAGGCCTCCGCCCCGGCCCCGGGCGACGTCAAGTGCGACGGCGCCAAGGGCAAGCTCCTCGCCTCCGGCTCCTCCGCCCAGAAGAACGCGGTCGACCTGTGGGTGAAGAACTACATGGCCGCCTGCCCCGGCGTCGAGGTGAACTACAAGTCCTCCTCCTCCGGTGAGGGCATCGTCGCCTTCAACCAGGGCACGGTCGGATTCGCGGGCTCGGACTCCGCGCTGAAGCCCGAGGCCGTCGAGGAGTCGAAGAAGGTCTGCACCGGCGGTCAGGGCATCGACCTGCCGATGGTCGGCGGCCCGATCGCGCTCGGCTTCAACGTCGCCGGCGTGGACAAGCTGAACCTGGACGCCGCCACGATCGCCAACATCTTCAACGACAAGATCAAGAAGTGGGACGACGAGGCGATCAAGAAGCTGAACCCCGGCGTCACGCTTCCCTCCACCGCGATCCAGGCGTTCCACCGCTCCGAGGACTCCGGCACCACCGAGAACCTGGGCAAGTACCTCAAGGCCGCCGCTCCCGACGCCTGGACGTACGAGGCCGCCAAGAAGTGGCCGGCCCCCGGTGGCCAGGCCGCCTCCGGCTCCGCCGGTGTCGCCTCCCAGGTCAAGGCCGTTGACGGCGCGATCGGCTACTTCGAGCTCTCCTACGCCAGCTCGCAGAACATCAAGACCGTCGACATCAACACCGGCGCGGCCGCCCCGGTGAAGGCCTCCTCCGAGAGCGCCTCCAAGGCCATCGCCGCCGCCAAGATCGCCGGCACCGGCTCCGACCTGGCGCTGAAGCTCGACTACACCACCAAGGCCGAGGGTGCGTACCCGATCGTCCTGGTGACGTACGAGGTCGTCTGCGACAAGGGCAACAAGGCCGAGACCCTGCCGACCGTGAAGTCCTTCCTGAACTACACCGCCTCGGACGCGGGCCAGAAGGTCCTCTCCGACAACGGCTACGCGCCCATCCCGGCCGAGATCATCACCAAGGTCCGCGAAGCCATCAACTCGCTGTCCTGAACCACTGAGCCTCCGGGCCCGGGCCGATCCCGTCCGATCGGCCCGGCCCGGAGGACCCTCCCCTCCACCCAGGGGATCCGGTGCACCGCCGCCAGGGGGCATTGCCCCCCACCCAGACCGGAAAGACCATGGCTTCCACCACACCCACGCAGATAGACCAGGCTCCGCCGGTCACCAAGAGCGGAAGGTCCACCGGCCGCGCCGGTGACAAGATCTTCGCGGGGCTCTCCAAGGGCTCCGGCATCCTGCTCCTGGTGATCATGGCGTCGATCGCCGGTTTCCTCACCTACCGCGCTTCGATCGCCCTGTCGAAGAACGAGGGGAACTTCCTCACCACCTTCGACTGGAACGCGTCGTCGAACCCTCCCGTCTTCGGCATCGCCGTCCTGCTCTTCGGCACCGTCGTCAGCTCGATCATCGCGATGGCCATCGCGGTTCCGATCGCGGTCGGCATCGCCCTCTTCATCTCGCACTACGCGCCGCGCAGGCTGGCCGCCCCCATCGCGTACGTGGTCGACCTGCTGGCCGCCGTGCCGTCGATCATCTACGGCATCTGGGGCGCCCTCTTCCTGGTGCCGCAGCTGAACGGGCTGAACCTCTGGCTCGACGAGTACCTCGGCTGGACCTACGTCTTCGACAAGACCCAGGTCGGCGTCGCCCGCTCGCTCTTCACCGTCGGCATCCTGCTCGCGATCATGATCCTGCCGATCGTGACCAGCGTCAGCCGCGAGGTCTTCCTCCAGGTCCCGCGCATGAACGAGGAGGCCGCCCTGGCCCTCGGCGCGACCCGCTGGGAGGTCATCCGCATGTCGGTGCTGCCCTTCGGCCGCTCCGGCGTCATCTCCGCCTCGATGCTCGGCCTCGGCCGCGCCCTCGGCGAGACCATGGCCGTCGCCACGGTCCTCTCCCCGAGCTTCCTGATCTCCGGCCACATCCTCGACCCGGGCGGCGGCACGTTCGCGCAGAACATCGCCGCGAAGTTCGACGAGGCCAACGAGTTCGGCCGCGACGCCCTGATCGCCTCCGGCCTGGTGCTCTTCCTGCTCACCCTGCTGGTCAACGGCGCAGCCCGGCTGATCATCGCCCGACGCAAGGACTTCTCGGGGGCGAACGCCTGATGAGCCACGCACTCCAGGACCAGCGGCCGGCACCGGCCCACAAGTCCGCCGCCCCCGCCCGCCTGACCCGCGGCGGCCTGCCCCGCTGGGCCCCGGCCGGCATCGCTGCCCTCTCGATCGCCCTCGGCTGCGGCATCGGCGCCGTCGCCGGCCTCGACAGCAAGATCCAGTGGGGCCTGATCGCCTCGATCCTGTTCGTCGTGATCACGTACACCGCCAGCGCGGTGGTCGAGAACCGCCGTCAGGCCAAGGACCGGATCGCGACCTCCCTCGTGTGGGTCTCGTTCGTCCTCGCGGTCATCCCGCTGCTCTCGCTGATCTGGATCACCGTCAGCCGGGGCCTGAAGGCGTTCAGCGCCGACTTCCTCACCCACTCGATGAACGGCGTCACCAGCTTCGAGCCGGGCGGCGGCGTCTACCACGCGCTGCTCGGCACCATCGAGCAGGTCGCCCTGGCCGCCCTGATCGCCGCGCCGATCGGCCTGCTGACCGCCGTCTACCTGGTCGAGTACGGCAAGGGCAGCCTCGCCAAGGCCGTGACCTTCTTCGTCGACGTCATGACCGGCATCCCCTCCATCGTCGCGGGCCTGTTCATCCTGACGACCTGGAACCTGGCGCTCGGCTTCGGCCCCTCCGGCTTCGCCGGCGCGATGGCCCTGTCGATCCTGATGATGCCCGTCGTGGTCCGCTCGACCGAGGAGATGCTCAAGCTCGTCCCGAACGAGCTGCGCGAGGCCGCCCTCGCCCTCGGCGTACCGAAGTGGCGCGTGATCCTGAAGGTCGTGCTCCCCACCGCCATCGGCGGCATCGCCACGGGCCTCATGCTGGCCGTCGCCCGCATCGCCGGCGAGACCGCCCCGATCATGCTCCTGGTCTTCGGCACCCAGCTGATCAACGGCAACCCCTTCGAAGGTGCTCAGTCCTCGCTCCCGCTGTACATCTGGGAGCAGTACAAGGTCGGCAGTGACGCCTCCTACGACCGGGCATGGGCCGCAGCGCTCGTCCTGATCGCCTTCGTCATGATCCTCAATCTGGTGGCCCGCGGCATCGCCCGCTGGAAGGCCCCGAAGACCGGTCGCTGACGCGACCCCCTGAAAGCGAAGTGACCCCTCATGGCGAAGCGAATCGACGTCAGCGGACTGTCCGCCTTCTACGGCACCCACAAGGCCATCGATGACATCTCGATGACCGTGGAGCCGCGCTCCGTGACCGCCTTCATCGGCCCCTCCGGCTGCGGCAAGTCCACCTTCCTGCGCACCCTGAACCGCATGCACGAGGTCACCCCCGGCGGCCGCGTCGAGGGCAAGGTGCTGCTGGACGACGAGAACCTCTACGGCACCGGCGTGGACCCCGTCGCGGTCCGCCGCACGGTCGGCATGGTCTTCCAGCGCCCGAACCCGTTCCCCACCATGTCGATCTTCGACAACGTGGCGGCGGGCCTGCGCCTGAACGGCCGCTACAAGAAGTCCGAGCTGACCGACATCGTGGAGAAGTCCCTCCAGGGCGCCAACCTCTGGAACGAGGTCAAGGACCGCCTGAACAAGCCGGGCTCCGGCCTCTCCGGCGGCCAGCAGCAGCGCCTGTGCATCGCCCGCGCCATCGCGGTCGAGCCCCAGGTCCTGCTGATGGACGAGCCCTGCTCGGCCCTGGACCCGATCTCCACCCTCGCCATCGAGGACCTGATCGGCGAGCTGAAGGAGCGCTTCACGATCGTCATCGTGACGCACAACATGCAGCAGGCCGCCCGCGTCTCGGACCGCACCGCCTTCTTCAACCTGGCCGCCGTCGGCCAGCCGGGCAAGCTGATCGAGATCGACGACACGGACCGGATCTTCTCCAACCCGTCCGTCCAGGCGACCGAGGACTACATCTCCGGCCGCTTCGGCTAGACCGGACCAGACCTCATGCGGCTCCGCCGCATGACCCGCACGTCCTGCGGTGCTGCATGGCGGTGCCACCGCAAGGCGAAAGAAAAGGGCCGGCTCCCCCTGGGTGGGGGGAGCCGGCCCGCTTTCGTACCCGCGCGCTACACGAAGGCGAGGTCCACGATCCAGAAGCTGAGCGCCGCCACCAGGGCGGCGGCCGGCATGGTGATGAACCAGCCCAGGATGATGTTCTTGGCCACGCCCCAGCGGACCGCGTTGACGCGCTTGGTCGCGCCCACGCCCATGATCGCCGAGGTGATCACGTGGGTGGTGGAGATCGGCGCGTGGAAGAGGAAGGCCGAGCCGAACATGATCGAGGCACCGGTGGTCTCCGCCGCGAAGCCCTGCGGCGGGTCCAGCTCGATGATCTTGCGGCCGAGGGTGCGCATGATGCGCCAGCCGCCCGCGTAGGTGCCCAGCGACAGCATCACGGCACAGACGATCTTGACCCAGATCGGGATCGGCGCGCCCGCGTCCTGCACGTCGGCGATGACCAGGGCCATCACCACGATGCCCATCGTCTTCTGGGCGTCCTGGAGGCCGTGGCCCAGCGCCATGCCGGCCGCCGACACCGTCTGCGCTATGCGGAAGCCACGCTTGGCCTTGTGCGGGTTGGCCCGGCGGAACATCCACAGGATGGCGACCATGACCAGGTAACCGACGACGAGGCCGACCACCGGCGAGACGAACATCGGGATGACGACCTTGTCGATCACCCCGGACCAGATGACCTCGGTCCCGCCGGCCAGGGCCGCGCCCACCATCCCGCCGAACAGCGCGTGCGAGGAGGACGAGGGCAGGCCGAAGTACCAGGTGATCAGGTTCCAGACGATCGCGCCGACCAGCGCCGAGAAGAGGATCCACATGCCCCGGTTGCCGTGGGGCGTCTCGATCAGGCCCTCACTGACCGTCTTGGCCACGCCACTGCCCAGGAAGGCACCGGCGAGGTTCATCACCGCGGCCATCGCCAGCGCCGCGCGCGGCGTCAGGGCCCGCGTCGAGACGGAGGTGGCGATCGCGTTCGCCGAGTCGTGGAAGCCGTTCGTATAGGTGAAGCCGAGCGCGACACCGATGGTCACGATCAGAGCAAAGGTGTCCACGTGGTTCAGGACTCCTTGACCGCGATGGTCTCCACCGTGTTCGCGACGTGCTCGAACGCGTCGGCGGCCTCTTCCAGCACATCGACGATCTGCTTCAGCTTCAGCACCTCGATGGCGTCGTACTTGCCGTTGAAGAGCTGGGCGAGCAGCTTGCGGTGGATCTGGTCCGCCTGGTTCTCCAGCCGGTTGACCTCGATCCAGTACTCGGTGAGGTTGTCCATGGTCCGCAGGTGCGGCATGGCCTCCGCGGTCAGCTCGGCCGCCCGCGCCAGCACCTCGATCTGCTGCTCGACGCCCTTGGGGAGCTCCTCCACGTTGTAGAGGACGACCAGGTCGACGGCCTCCTCCATGAAGTCCATGATGTCGTCGAGGCTCGACGCGAGGTTGTAGATGTCCTCACGGTCGAACGGCGTGATGAAGGAGGAGTTCAGCTGGTGGAAGATCGCGTGCGTCGCGTCGTCCCCCGCGTGCTCCGCCGCCCGCATCCGCTCCGCGATCTCGGCCCGGGCGGAGGGATCCGCTCCGAGCAGTTCCATCAGGAGCTTGGAGCCCGTGACGATGTTGTCCGCGGATGCGGCGAACATGTCGTAGAAGCTCGTCTCCCTGGGGGTCAGACGAAATCGCACGTGAGGTCCTCGGGGTGCATTGGATTCGGTCAGGCTGATGCTAGGCGCATCCCCCGGCCACGGCTAACCGGCACGGTTCCCCAGTGTCCTCCATCGGGCACAGTGGGCGAGACGGACCCCTGTCCCTCGGACCGGGGCGAAGTACCCTATACCCATGAGGGGTATGTATCCCTCTGTATCCCTCATTCCGGACCACGGGAGGACCCATGACGACCATCGAGGCGGAGGGCTCCGGAGCCGAGACGGGCACCGCCCCCGGCACCCTGACCCACGAGGGCGGAGCCGTCCACGGCTACCACCACCAGAAGGACGAGCACCTCAAGCGGCTGCGCCGCATCGAGGGCCAGATCCGCGGCCTCCAGCGACTCGTCGATGAGGACGTCTACTGCATCGACATACTCACGCAGGTCTCGGCGAGCACGAAGGCCCTCCAGTCCTTCGCCCTGCAACTGCTGGAGGAGCACCTGCGCCACTGCGTCGCGGACGCGGCCGTCAAGGGCGGCACCGAGATCGACGCGAAGGTGGAAGAGGCCACTAAGGCCATCGCCCGCCTCCTGCGCACCTGACCCCCGGCGGCGGCGCCGCACCCGCGGCTCCGCCGGGAACCGGAAACGGAGACGGAGGACGGGACCCGGAGACGGAGGACGGGACCCGGAAACGGAGACGGGACCGGAAACCGGGCCGGGAACCCGAGACGGGCGACGGGGACTAGAGGCAGATGCCCATCAGGACCTCGTCGATGCGGTCCTGACTGAGTCGTTCCTCCACGGCCGTCGAGGCCGCGATGATCAGCTCACCGCACAGCTCGATCTCGGCGAGTGCCACGTGGTCCTGCACCGTCGTACCGCCCGCGGGAGTCACGCGTGCCACCTCTCTCTGCCGCCCTCGCCCGTCGGCGCTCGGCCTCCCAGCGTAGGGACCGCACGTCGTGCCGCGCATGACACGGATGGACCATTTCCGGATAGCGGGGTCATGGCCCGGACGCACCGTCCGGGCCCGCCGGACCGGCTAGTCGGCGATCTTCCCGTCATAAATGTCCGCGCTTGCGGGCAATACGACGGTCACGGGAGTGCCGAACCCGTACAGCAGCGTGGTCGAGGAGACATCGATCACGCCATTCTTGACGTACGTGAAACGGTGCCTGACCTGCCGCAGGCGCCCCTCCTCGTCCAGGTAGGCATCGAAGGGCACGCTGTCCTTGCTGAACCCTTTCGCCGCCGCCTCCAACGCCCCCTTGACCCCCGGCGAGGCGCTCTGCGCGGCCCGCCCGATGTCCGTCGTACCCCGGTAGTGCCGCACCTTGGTGCCCGACACCTCGGTGACGCCCACGTACGTCACCTCCTGCGCGCCGCGCAGCAGCTCGGCGGCGGCCAGCGGATCGGTGGCCCCGCCCGTGACGAGGTTCCCGTCGGAGAGCGCGGCCGTGTCGAGCCGGACCCACTTGTCGTCGGGCACCCCGGCGCCCCGGTTCTTCATGTAGAGCGCGCCGGGGACGAGCAGCTCGGTGATGGGCCGGTGCTCGGGCTTGCCGGTCACGTCGGCGGGGAGCATCACCAGCAGTTGCCCCATCCGCTTCCTGAAGTCGACGCCGCCCTCGCCGCGGATGGTGACCCGGGTGCCGCCGGTGGCCATCTCCATGGCCGTACGGGCCTGGGCGCTGCCGGTGGCCACGAGCGCGTCGGCGGCCCCGCGGACGGCCGCGCCCGGATCCCCCGGCGGCCGGTCGTCGCCGGCCGCCGCCGCGGTTCCGGTTCCCGTACCGCTCGCGGCACCGCATCCGCCGAGGGCGGCGACGGCCAGCGCCACGCAGACCGCGAGCACCGCCCCACCCGCACGCCTGCGCCGCCGCCTGTGCTGATGCACCACCATCGCCTGCCAACCCCCAACGCGTGACCGCTGTTTGCCCGAGGCCCCACCCGCTCCGGTTAACGAGGTCCGGGGTTTCCCGTCACGGCCGGGGAGTGGCCGGGACCCGTACCGCCACCGGTCCGACCGGGTACCGTGGGGACGTGGATCCGCACACCCAGGCGACTCCGGTCCCTCCGTTTACCGCTGTGCCAGCTCCGCGTCACCCCGTGGAGTCCGCGCAGCCGACGCCCGGCCACATCACCAGCACCGCGGAACGCGGCTCCTTCTGTCTGGCCGTCTGCAGCTGCGGCTGGACCGGCCCGGCCCGCCGCTCCCGCGACCTGGCCCGCAGGGACGCCACCCGGCACAGCGCGGACTAGACCCGGGCGCGGTGCGGGCGCTGGCGTGGTACGGGCCCGGGCGCGGTGCGGGCCCGGGCGCGGTGCGGGCCCGGTCTCGGTACGGGCCCGGTCTCGGTACGGGCCCGGTCTCGGTACGGGCCCGGTCTCGGTACGGGCCCGGCGGGCGCCCCGCGTCCGGGTGTGTCGCCCGTTCGGACGGCCCGGGTGGCCGGGTGGCCCGGGACCGGCTGCCCTGGATCCATGCCAGGAACCGCACCCCGCCTCGCAGCCCTCCTCTGGGCCCTGCTGATCGCGCTCACCCCGGCCGCGGCGGCCTGGGCCGGCCCCGTGGGCACGGCGGACGGCCCGGGCGACGTGGCACTGGCCATCGGGGTCACCACCGCCGCGGCCGTGGCCACCGGGCTGTGGCTGCGGTCCCGCTACCGCCGTGACGACGCGGAGGATTCCGACGCGGGCCGCGGGGACGGGGGCGCCGGGGACGGCGACCGGTGAGTCCCCGGCCCCGCCCCCGCCCGGCCGCGGTGCGGCTGTGCTTCGGGGCGGCGGTGCTGTGCCTGGCGGCAGCGGTCCTGCTCGCGCTGTGGAACTCGTACACGGGCTGACCGCGCCCGCTCCCGCCACTCCCGCCGCTGCCCCCGCTACGCGGCGAGGTCGCTCTCGGCCGGCCGCTGCGCGAGCTCCACCGGCCGGGCAACGACCCGTTCCCCGGCCCTGACGAGCCGCCCCGCCCGCGGCGCGCGCGCGAGCGCCCGTACCAGCGGGGTCAGCGCGGCCATGGCGAGGGGCGCGAGGAGCAGCACGACGGCGGTGCCGAGCGCGAACCCGCCGATGACGTCGGTCGGGTAGTGCACGCCGAGGTAGACCCGGCACAGCCCCTCGGCGAGCGCGAGCCCGATCCCGACGAGCCCGAGCCGACGGTTCGCCAGGAACACCCCGACGCCGAGGGCCATCATCAGGGTGGCGTGGTCACTGACGAAGGAGTACCCGGCTCCCGGCCCGCCGGCCATCCCGCCGAGCACTTCGAGCCCCTCGTGCTGGACGAAGGGCCGCGGGCGCGCCACGAACCCGCGCAGCGGAACGTTCACGAGCAGGGCGATGGCGGCGGCGAGCGGTGCCCAGACGAGCGCGGCGAAGGAATCGGCGGCCGTCGTCTCGTCCTGCCGCCGGGCTCCGCGCCAACACCACAGCACCAGCAGGACCATGGCCAGCGGCAGCCCGTACCCGCCGGCGAGCGCGACGCCCCGGTCGAACCAGCCCGGGGCGTGCCGGGCCAGGTCGTTGATCTCGTACAGCAGGCTGACATCCACATTCGGCCCACCTGTTGTGAGTCCAGCCATGCGACGCGGCCCCTTGCTTGCCTAGGTCCCCTGTGGGCGCACGCCGGTGTGCGCCCCTCCAAACCCCCCGCCGATCAAGTCTCGTGTTCATGGAACGCCCGTTCTGGCAGGTACGTTCCACTCTCCATCGAATGATCACTCCAACGTTATCCAAGAGTGATTCGCCGTCGCAGCTCAAGGCCTGCGGTTCACGGAGTGTCGCTAGGCCGCCGGAGTGGCGGCCGCCCGCTCCGGAAGGGCCGCGGCCCCGTCCTTGGTCACCCGCGTGGCACCGAAGTAGTCGGGAGTGTCGATCTTGTCGAAGCGGATGACCGCCCCCGTGTACGGGGCGTTGATCATGTACCCGCCGCCCACGTACATGCCGACGTGCCGGATCTCCCGGGAGTTCGTCAGATCGTCGGAGAAGAACACGAGATCACCGGGCAGCAGTTCCGCCCGCGAGGGGTGCGAACCGGCGTTGTACTGGTCGTTGGCCACACGCGGCAGCTCGATCCCCACGGTCTCGTACGCCGCCTTGGTCAGCCCGGAACAGTCGAACCGCCCGTTCTGATCGGGCGTCCCGTTGCCACCCCACAGATAGGGCGTCCCGAGCTGCTTCTGCGCGAAGTAGATGGCCCCGGCGGCCTGCTGCGAGGGCGCCACCCGGCCGACGGGCCGGGCGAAGCTCTTCTCCAGGGAACGGATGGCCTTCACGTAGCCCTGGGTCTCGGTGAGCGGTGGCACGCCCCCGGCCTTGATGACCCGGTAGGGACCGGCGTTGTAGGCGGCGAGCATATTGTCCGACGCATCTCCTGCCACTCCCGCGACATCCTTGGCCAGTTGGCAGTCGTACGAGGCGGCCGAAGGGATCGCATCCTTGGGATCCCAGATGTCGCGGTCCCCGTCACCGTCGCCGTCGATTCCGTACGTGGCCCAGGTCTCCGGGATGAACTGGGCGATACCGCGCGCGTCCGCGTGGCTGACCACATCGGGCTTCCAGTTGCTCTCGGTGTACAACTGGGCCGCCAGCATGGCCGGATTGAGTGCGGGGCACAGGTTTCCCCACTTCTCCACCAATGGCTGGTAGATCGCCGGAACCGCCCCTTTGACCAGCGCCACGGCGCCCTGCCTGCCGCCCTTCGTGAGACCCGCCGCCGCCGAGTACGTGCCGACGACCAGCAGCGCGACGAAGGCCAGGCACACGCCGATCCCGATCCCGCTTGCCACCCAGAATTTGCGCACTCGTCAACACTGCCGCATAACAGGTCGCCTGACAGTGCATTCATCAGTCTGTCTTGACGTTATTTCACCGGAAAGCCGGTGCAGTAGAGGCTGCTGTATTCCCTGAGACCCCGGACGCGATAGAACAGCACGGTCCAGCCGCCCGGATCGTTGGCCACCGGGATGGCCGGGAAGCGCCTCGTGTTCCCGTCGTTGTCCACGAGCTGCGTGGCGAAGTCGTCCGGGTAGGTCAGGTAGACGCCGCCGTCGGAGGTCTTCTGGGTGAGGTCGATCGGCTTGCTGGTGTAGCCGATGCTGTGGTTGTAGTCACGGACGTTCTCGAACGGCCGCTGGGTCGTCGCGTCGATCTCGTGGGGCGGCTTGACGCCGACGGAGACGAGGTAGGGCCCCTTCTCCTGATGATATGGCTTCAGCATCACATGGATCTTGACCTTGCCCGCGACCGTCTTCGCGTTGGGGTCGGCGGCGTCCACCACGGAGCCCACCAGGTACTGCGCCCGCTCCTCCGGCGGCAGGTTGCAGCTCCCCTCACCGGGCGCCGTGCCGGTCCACAGGTCCCGGGAGACCGTCGCGGGCTCGATGTGATCCGGCACGGACCCGGAGCCTCCGGTCGAGGCGGACGAGGCCGGTCCCGGTGCCGGGCTCGACGCCTGCGGCCCCGAGGGCGAGGAGGCCGTACCGCTGGGCGCGCCCTGGCCCGCCGGCGTGGCCCGACCGGACGGCGGTCCGCCCGCCCGGGCACCGTGGCCGTCCTCCCTGTCCTGGAGCAGCAGGTACCCGCCCGTCCCGAGCCCGCCCACCAGCAGTCCCGCCACCACCGCCACCGCCCAGCGGGGCACGGCCCGCGTCCGCTCCGTGGCGGGCGGGGGTGCGGGCACGTACGTCGGCACGTAGCCCGAAGCGCCCGCGGGCAACCCCGGCCCGATGGTGGACGGCAGCATCCCCGGGACCTGGCCCGTACCGCCCGCGGTCGCCGTGAGCGAGGCGTAGACCGGGTCGTCGACCAGCGCCGAGTCCACCGCGCAGCGGCGGATGATCTCGGCGAGGGCGGGCCGTGCGCCCGGCTCCGCCACCACGCAGGCCTGGATCAGCTCGGCCAGCTCGGGCTCCACGCCCGCGACGTCGATCTCCCCGTGCACGGCGCGGAAGTTGACCGTCGTCGGATCCCCGGTGCCGTACGGGGCCCGCCCCGTGGCCGCGTAGGCGATCGTGGCACCGAGGGCGAAGATGTCGGCGGCGTCCGCGGCCTCACCCCGCAGCAGCACCTCGGGGGCCGTGTACCCGGGGGTACCGGGAGCGGAGCCGGCCTGCGTCAGAGCCGTCTCCGCCACGCCCTTGGCGATGCCGAAGTCGATGAGCTGGGGCCCCTGTGCGCCCAGGATGACGTTCTGCGGCTTGAGGTCCCGGTGCGTGACCCCGTACCTGTGCACGCTCGCCAGCCCCTCCGCCAGCGCGGCGAACAACCTGCGGCAGGCGGCGGCGGGCAGAGCCCCGAACTCGCGCACCGCGTGGCTGAGCGTGGGCCCGGCCACGTACTCGGTGGCGAGCCAGTACGGCGGCGCCGCCAGTGACGCGTCGATCAGGTTCGCCGTGTAGGCGGAGCGCACCGCGCGGACCGTCTCCGCCTCCCGGCGGAAACGCGCCAGAGCCTCCGGGTGCCCGGTGATCTCCTCTTTGATCACCTTGATGGCCACCAGCCGACCGCCGGGCGACCGCCCGAGGTACACCTGCCCCATGCCCCCGGCCCCCAGCCGGGCCAGCAGCGTCTGCGCCCCTATATGGGCCGGGTCGTTGTCTCTCAGTGCCTCCACCCGCACGAGAGTGCCATACGGACTCTCCTGGCCCACAAGGGGATTGGCCTCAGCGCTCCGCCACGAACAGGCTCTGCGCCCCCCGCCCGATCGGCCCCTTCTCGTCGTGCAGCCGGGCGTCGGCCAGGCCGATGCCCGCCGCGTCCACGCTCGTCCGGGACTCCACGCAGACCCACTCCCCGACCGGGTGCCGGTGCACGTGCACGGTGAGGTCGCCGTTGACGAACACGAACCGGCCGAAGTCCATGACCGCGCTGATGCCGTTGCCCGAATMGGCGGCCACCAGCACCCGGTCCAGCGGCCTGACCGCCTCCCCCGCCACCAGCGGTACCCGCATCCGCATCCAGCAGGTCCCCGGCCCCGGCTCGGTGAAGGCCCCGTCGGTGAACCGGGCCTCCACCGAGGAGTGGTAGCCCTTCTCCCACGGCACGGGGAAGAACGGCGACGCCACCGCCTCCCCCGGAGTCGGCACCACCGCCCCCGGGACCACCGCGGGCACCGGCTCCCCGGCCACCCTGATCCGCAGCGCCCGCGCCAGCATCACCGGCCCGGAACCGCCCTCGGGCGTCAGGGCCGCCTCGACCAGCTCGGTGTTCCGGCCGGCCCGCAGCACGCTCGTGGTGATCTCCAGCCCGCCGATCGGCACCGGCCGCAGGATCTCGTACGTGACGCGCGCGATCCGCATGTCCTCCCGCGCGCCCGCCCGCTCGTCGATCTCCCGCGCCAGCAGCGCGGCCGGCGGCCCGGCGTGCTGCGAGCCCGCGTCCCACGGCCCGCGCGTGGCCTCGCCCGCCACGAACCGCCCCGCACCGATCCGCTCGTAGAACCCGGCCTCAGCGTCCATGCCGCCGCACGCTACCCACAGGTAACCCCGGGCGCCAGCCCCGCGCCGCAGGCCGCCGCACCCCGCGCCCGCTCAGCGCGCGAAGCCCAGCCCCACACCCAGCCCCACCAGCACCGACCCGATCGCCCGGTTCAGCGCCTTCTGCGCCTTCAGCATCCGGTCGCGCAGCCGCGAGTCCGAGAAGAACAGCGCCACCGCCCCGAACCACACCAGGTGCGCGGCCGACATGAACAGCCCGTATCCCACCTGCTGCCACGCCGACGTCCCCGGATCGACGACCTGCGTGAAGGTCGACACCACGAACAGCGTCGTCTTCGGATTCAGCACGTTCGTCAGGAACCCGGACCGCAGCGCACCCAGCGGGCTCAGCCCCGGCTTCGACTCCAGGTCCACGGTCAGCCCGTCCGGCGCCCGGAAGGTACGGATCCCGATCCACACCAGGTACGCGGCACCCGCCAGCTTGATCGCCGTGAACAGGGCGGTCGACGAGGCGATCAGCAGACCGACGCCCAGCATCGTGTACGAGACGTGCACCAGCACGCCCGCCGCGACCCCGGCCGCCGCGAACAGCCCGGTGGGCCGGCCGTACAGGTAGCTGTTCCGGACCACCATCGCGAAGTCCGCGCCCGGACTGATCACCGCGAGCAGGGTGATGACTGCAACTGCGATCACTTCTGTCATGTACAGATGCTCACCGCCCCCGCCCCGCGGATCAAGGCACTCCGGCCGCGAACCCGTCGGCCCGCCCCTCCGGCGACAATGGAGGGGTGTCCACCACCGCCCGCCCCGCGCGCCCCCCGCTCCCCGTCCTGCAGGCCGACTGCGGCAACTGCTTCGCGCTGTGCTGCGTCGCCCTGCCCTTCGCCAAGTCCAACGACTTCGCCGTGAACAAGTCCGCCGGGACCCCCTGCAAGAACCTCCGGCAGGACTTCCGCTGCGGCATCCACACCCGGCTGCGCGACCAGGGCTTCCAGGGATGCACCGTCTTCGACTGCTTCGGGGCCGGACAGCAGATCTCCCAGGTCACCTTCGGCGGCCGCGACTGGCGCGCACACCCCGAGACCCGGGCCGAGATGTTCGAGGCCTTCCCCGTCATGCGCCAGCTGCACGAGCTGCTCTTCTACGTCGCCGAAGCGCTCGCCCTCCCCGCCGCGGCCCCCCTCCACCCGGACCTGCGCACGGCCCTGGCCCGGACCGAGGCCCTCACCCGGGCCGACGCCAAGGAGCTGACCGGCCTCGACGTGGGCACCCTGCGCCAGGACATCAACCCCCTCCTCCTCAAGGCGAGCGAGCTGGTGCGCGCCAAGGCCCCGGGCCGCCGCGCGAACCACCGCGGCGCCGACCTGATGGGCGCCCGCCTCGCGGGAGCCGACCTGCGCGGCGCCAACCTGCGCGGCGCCTACCTGATCGCCGCCGACCTCGGCCGCGCCGACCTGCGCACCGCCGACCTGATCGGCGCCGACTTCCGCGACACGAACCTCCGCGGAGCCGACCTGCGCGACGCCCTCTTCCTGACCCAGGCCCAGCTGAACGCCGCCCGGGGCGACGCCGCCACCCGCATCCCCCCGTCCCTCACCCGCCCGTCCCACTGGCAGTAGGCCGCGCGACCCGGCACGCGCGCCCGCCGCCGCGCCTGACGCCCGCCTCCGGCGCCCGGCGCCCGCCGTGCGCGCGTGCGCCCCTCGCGCTCCCACCCGCCCTTGTCCCCGTACGGTGAGCGACCCAACCGGAATATGACACTCCGCTACGAGGTCACCCCGCCCAGCGGCGCCGCGCCCGGCCCCGACTCCGGTCACGGCGCCGCACCCCGGGACGGCCGGCGTCAGTAGGGCCGGACCACGGCCGTCCAGCCCAGCGTGCAGACCAACGCCGTCGTGCACGAGTTCTCGTAGATGTCCCCGCCCGTGGTGAGCACCTTCACGTACACCCGCGGACCGCCCACCCGCACCGACACCCCGCACGCGTCGCGCGGGAAGCCCGGCGTCCTGGCCCGCGTCAGGTCCTGCCAGCGGTAGGGGGCCGTCGGCGTGGCCCTCGCCCCGACGTACGCCCTCCCCCGGCTCAGCACGGCACTGAACTCCGAGGTCCCCGGCCCCGAGGCGGTGTCGACGTCCGCGCACGGCCCGTGCGGCCCGGCCGGACCCCGGTCACCCTTCGGCCCCTTGGGCCCGCGCGGCCCGGTGCACCCCCCGCCCTTGAAGGCCCGGCCGTCGTCCTTCCCGCACCCGTACCCGTACCCGTACCCGTACTCCGGCCCGGCCTCCGCGGCCGCCGCCTGCACCGGCACGGCCACCAGCCCGCACATCAACGCCACGGCCATCCCGGCGGCCAGCCGGGCCCTGCGGCCCGGCTCCATCGCGGAACCCATCAGGCCCCTCCTCACATCGTCACGCCATCACGGCCAACGACCGCGAGCCTCCCCCCAACCCGCCGCAAAGATGGAAAGACTGACGGAATGTCGGACAAATATCAGCGGGACGGCCCAGCGACACGCGCCCCCCTGCGCCGAACGGCCGCCCCTCACCCGGCCCCGCGCACGCCGGGCCGACAATCATTGCCCGGGGTCACCCACCGTGATACACAGAGTGACCAGGTCAGGGCGCGCGGGAGGGGCGCACGCCGGGAGATCGGGTAAAGAGAGCCGCCAAGTCGACGACGGCGGCGGTTTCATCAGCGAAGATAGTGCGTGACCCCTGCCGTCGGGCACGGGCTACCGGAACTACCCATACAGGGGCGGTGAGTTACATGATCCTGGCAGCCGAAAAGGGCGATATCACCACCATCATCGGCGGAATCGCCCCGAACTGGGGGCCGTTCGGCAGTCTCGGCAACGAAGCGAAGGTCATGATCGAGGTGATCATGGCCGTAGCGATCCTCCTCTGTCTCGGCATCGCCATCTGGGGCGCAGCCAAGCAGCGCATCGGCGCGACCGCACTGCGCGACACCTTCAGCGCGGAACAGGGCAAGGGCCTGATCGTGGCCGGCCTCACGGGAGTCTTCATCATCGGCTCCCTCGGCACCCTCTTCACGATCGTCTACGGAATGGCCGTCTAGCCGAACCGGCGCGGCCGGCCGCACCCTGATGACGAATCACCACACCGCGCCTGAGCGGGAACGAGCGCTACCGTCGTACGACGCGGAGGGGGCGGACACGCAATGAGCAACGACGACCATTACGGCGGCGGCGACGTCGGCGGCACGGGCCAGACCCGCACCCGCCTCCCCGACTCCCCCTCCGACCCCTACGGCACCCCCCGCCGCACACCCCGCGCCTCCCGCGGCCTGGTGACGGTGGTCGGCGTCGTGGTCCTGCTCATCGCCGCCATCGCGTTCGCGAACCAGTCCTCGGACTCCCCGGGCGGCGACACCTCCTCGGACAAACCCCCGACCACCACGCCCACGGCCCCGACGGGCACGGCCCCGGTCACCACCAAGACCGCGGGCATCCCGAAGGGCTTCGCCCACGACGAACAGGGCGCCCAGTCGGCGGCGGCGAACTACACCGCGGCGCTGGGCTCGGACGGCATGTTCAAGAAGGACACCCGGCACGCCCTCGTCGACGGGATCTACGCGCCGGACACCGCAGCCCGCATGAAGGGCCCTCAGGACGAGGCCTACTCGACTGCGTTCCTCGCCAAGCTCGGCCTCGACGCGAACGGGAACCCCCCACAGGGCAGCACCTTCGTCACCCGCGCCGTCCCGATCGGCACCCGTGTCGAGAGCTACACCCCGACCGGAGCCAAGATCGCCGTCTGGTACACCGGCCTGATCGGCATGGCCGGGGCCAAGTCCACCGACCCCGTGCGGACCCTCTGGAAGACCTGGACCTTCGAACTGAGCTGGATCGGCGAGGACTGGAAGGTCGTAGACGACACACAGCAGGACGGGCCCGCCCCGGTTCCCGGCGATGTCCCCGTGTCGACGTCCGACGACATGAGCAAGGCCATCAAGGAATTCGGAGGATTCACCTATGCGCGCTAACCTCCGGCTCCCCACACGGCTGGGCGTGATCGCCTCTGCCCACGTGGCCCTCGCGGCCCTGGCTTCCCGCGCCTATGCCGCACCCTCTCCGCCCGCCTCACCCTCACCATCGGCCACGCCCGGGTCAACACCGACCCCGCAGGCGAGCAACGACCCCTGCGCCCTGCTCGACGGCCCGTCGAAGCAGTACTGCCAGAACGGCACGGGCACGTCCGGGGGAAACCCGGGGACCGGTCTGGCCCCCAGCGACGGAGCGGACTCGCTCAACCCCCTGGCCTCCCTGGCCAAGGGCTGCGCCGACGCCGCCGCCTGGATCGTCAACAAGCTCAGCGGAGCCGTCAAGGGCACCGCCAACGTCGACTTCACCAACCCCGCCTTCCTCAAGCAGTACGCCGTCGTCTTCGCCGCCTCCACCATCCTCACCCTCGTCCTCTGGCTCCTCGCCGTGGCCAAGCGCGCCATCCGCGGCGTCCCCCTCACCACCGCCCTCTCCGAAGCCATCGGCTTCCTCTGGCTCACGGTCCTCGCCTCCGCCTTCACTCCCCTGATCCTCTACACCGTCGTCTCCGCCACCGACGGCGTCACCGAGGTCATCGCCTCCGCCACCGGCAGCCAGACCGACGTCTTCTTCGGCTCCTTCTCCGAAGCCCTCAAGAAGGGCAGCGACATCGGCGGCGGCCCGATCATGCTGGTCGTCGTCGCCCTCGTCACCGTCCTCGCCGCCGGAGTGCTCTGGCTGGAGCTCGTCATCCGCGCCGCCCTGCTCTACGTCGGCGCCCTCCTCGGCACCGTCGTCTACGCCGGGCTCGTCGACCGCAACATGTGGGGCCACGTCCGCCGCTGGGCCGGCATCATGATCGCCGTCATCCTCGTCAAGCCGGTCATCGTCATCGTCCTCGGCCTCGCCGGGGCCCTCGCCGGCGAGAAGGGCCCCGACGCCTTCTCCGCCGTCGTCTCCGGCCTCGCCATCATCCTCCTGGCGATCTTCGCCTCCGCGATGATCTACCGCTTCGTCCCCGGCTTCGGCGACGAGATCGCCTCCGCCCGCAGCAACCGCTCCAAGGCCACCGACGGCGCCCAGGCCGCCGCCGTCATCAGCTCCCCGGCCTCCCTCGTCTCCCAGGGCATCAAGACCCACAGCAGCCGCGGCGGCGGTGCCCACCGCGCCTCCGGCGGCTCCACCGGAGGCGACGCCAACCAGATCTCCGGAGGCATGGCCGCCCACAGCAGCCGAGGCTCCGGCAGCGGGTCCGGCGGCGGAACCGTCCCCTCCGCCGCGCCCGCGCCCCGCACTGGCTCCAGTACGAGGAACACAGGAGGTGACGGGCGTTGACGACCCAGTCCCACCAGATCCACCCGATCGCGCCCCGCCGCACGTATCTCATCGGCCGCGCCAGGCCGAACGCGATCGTCGGCAAGAACCGCGAAACCGGCGAGATCGCCCTGATCATCGTCGGCGCGTTCTTCGGCATGATGAGCGGCCTGCTCGTCCCCGACCTCACCCTGCGCATCGTGAGCCTCGCCGGCTTCCCCATGCTCGCCCTCGCAGCCGTGTACGTCCCCTACCGGGGCCGCACCTTCTACCGGTGGTTCGAGATCAGCCGCAGCTACAAGCGCACCCTGCGCCGCGGGACCACCTACCGCTCGGCCGCCATGGAATCCGGCACCCGCGCCGCCGACGGCCGCGAGGTCGAGGTCGGCCCGCCCCCCGGCATCGGCCGCATCAACTGGCTCGCCGCCCCCTTCGGCCCCGACGAGATCGCCGTACTCCTGCACGCCGACCGCCGCACCGTCACCGCCGCCATCGAGATCGAGGGCCCCGGCGTCGGACTGCGCGACAGCGAGGACCAGGAAGCCCTCGTCGACCGCTTCGGCACCCTCCTCAAGCACGTCGCCAACGGCGACGGCTTCGTCACCCGCCTCCAGATGCTCGCCCGCACCCTCCCCGCCGACCCCGACGCCCACGCCAAGGACGTCGCCCAACGCGGAGACACCCAGGCCCCCGGCTGGCTGCGCGACTCCTACGACCAGCTCCAGTCGATGGTCTCCACCTCCTCCGAACAGCACCGCGCCTACCTCGTCGCCTGCATGCACTTCACCCGCGACCTGGCCGCCGAAGCCGTCGCCATCGCCCGCGCCGGGACCCCCCACAAGGGCCGCAAGCTCGACCGCGACGCCGGCCTCGCCATCGTCATGGCCCGCGAACTCACCGACATCTGCGCCCGCCTCGCCGAGGCCGACATCCGCGTCCGCCAACCCCTCGGCCAGGGCCGCCTCTCCTCCCTCGTGCACTCCATGTACGACCCGGACCACGCCATCGACCACATCCAGGCCATGACCAAGCGCAACGCCTGGCCCGCCGAACTCGACGCCGTGGAACCGACCTACCTCCAGGCCAAGACCCGCGAGTCCTCCACCCGCGCCCCCTGGTGCCACGCCACCGCATGGGTCAAGGAATGGCCGATGACCCCGGTCGGCGTGAACTTCCTCGCCCCCCTCCTCGTCCACACCCCCGACGTGATCCGCACGGTCGCCGTCACCATGGACCTGGAACCCACCGAAGTCGCCATCGAGCGGATGCTCACCGAGAAGACCAACGACGAGGCCGACGCCAGCCGCGCCGCCAAGATGAACCGCACCGTCGACCCGCGCGACATCGCCGCCCACGGCCGGCTCGACCAGAGGGGTGAAGATCTGGCCAGCGGCGCTGCCGGAGTCAACATCGTCGGGTACATCACGGTGTCCTCGCGTTCACCGGAAGCCCTCGCCCGCGACAAGCGCACCATCCGCGCCTCCGCCGGGAAGTCCTACCTGAAGCTCGAATGGTGCGACCGCGAGCACCACCGCGCCTTCGTCAACACCTTGCCGTTCGCCACCGGCATCCGACGCTAGCTGGAGGGAACGGCCGCCCCATGCGAGATCCCATGTCCGCCCTGACGGACGCCTTCACCAGCTTCCTCTTCGGCAAGGTCGAAACCACCCGTCTGCCCGTCCGCACCTCCACCGGCCAGGCGCAGGCCGTCTACCTGCCCACCGCGGCCCCCGGCCTCGGCGACTCGGGCGTCATCATCGGCCGCGAGGTCTACAGCGGCAAGGGCTACATCTACGACCCCTTCCAGCTCTACGGCCAGCAACTCCCGGCCCCCCACTGGCTGGTCCTCGGCGAATCCGGCAACGGCAAGTCGGCGCTCGAAAAGACCTACGTCCTGCGCCAGCTCCGCTTCCGCGACCGCCAGGTCGTCGTCCTCGACGCCCAGGGCGAGGACGGCGTCGGCGAGTGGAACCTGATCGCCCAGCAGCTGGGGATAACCCCCATCCGCCTGGACCCCATCGCCGCCAACGACGACGGGATCCGCCTCAACCCCCTCGACCCGGCGATCACGACGACCGGCCAGCTCGCGCTGCTCCGGACCATCATCGAAGTCGCCATGGGCCACGGCCTCGACGAACGCTCCGGCTTCGCCCTCAAGGTCGCCCACGCCTACGTCGTGGACGCCATCCGGGACCGCCAGCCCGTCCTGACCGACATCGTGGAACAACTGCGCCACCCCGAAGCCGAATCCGCCCTCGCCATGAACGTCGACATAGACGACGTCCGGGCCTGGGGACTAGACGTCGCCCTCGTCCTCGACCGCCTCGTCGACGGCGACCTGCGCGGCATGTTCGACGGCCCGACCACCGTCGGCATCGACCTCGACGCGCCCCTGATCGTCTTCGACCTCTCCCACATCGACCGCAACTCCATCGCCATGCCCATCCTCATGGCGATCGTCGGCGTGTGGCTGGAACACACCTGGATCCGCCCGGACCGGAAAAAACGGATCTTCCTGGTCGAAGAGGCCTGGCACATCATCAACAGCCCCTTCGTGGCCCAGCTGTTCCAGCGCCTCCTCAAATTCGGCCGCCGCCTCGGCCTGTCCTTCGTCGCCGTCGTCCACCACCTCTCGGACGTCGTCGACGGCGCGGCCGCCCGCGAAGCCGCGGCCATCCTCAAGATGGCCTCGACCAGAACGATCTACGCCCAGAAAGCCGACGAGGCCCGCGCCACCGGCCGGGTCCTCGGCCTCCCCCGGTGGGCGGTGGAGATCATCCCCACCCTCACCCCCGGCATCGCCGTCTGGGACGTCAACGGCAACGTCCAGGTCGTCAAACACCTGATCACCGAAACCGAACGCCCCCTCGTCTACACCGACCGCGCGATGACCGAGTCCTCCACCCCCGACCTGCTTCCCGACGAGCTCCTGGCCGCCGAACTCGAAGCGGAGGAACGCGCCCTGTACATCGAGCGCCAGCGGGGCGCCGGCCCCGGCTCGGCCGCCACGGTGGCCTGACCATGCCCGACGCCAGACGTACGGAGCCCCCGGCGCGAGCCGGCGGCATCCCCGACGGAGTCCTGGTCGGCCTCCTGGCCTTCCTCCTCGGCCTCGCCGTCCTGGTCTGGTCGGCCACCGGCCTGGCCGCCCTCTTCTCGAAGGGCGCCTGGCCGGCCACGGTCACCTTCACCCGCACCCCGGGGGCCGTCCGCGCCCTGATAGCGCAACCCCACGACATCGCGGCGGCCTGGCCCGACACCGCCCCGGCGGCCCTGTCCGGGTGGGGCCTGTTCTGGGGCCTGTTCATCAGCCAGCTGCTCGTGATGCTGGTCCTCACGATCTTCACCATGGGCGTGGTGGCCCGTACCAGGGCCCGCCGCCACACCCCGTCCCCCACCACCGCGGCACCCCCGCAGCCCGACCTCAAGGCCCAGGCCCAGGCCCAGGCCCACGCCCAGGCGCAGGCTCCGACCCAGGCCCAGGCCCAGGCCCAGGCCCAGAGCCACGTGCCAGCGCCGGCCCCTGCGCCGATCCCGGCTCCGGATCCGATCCCGGCCCAGGACCCCGCACCCACCCCCGTGCCCACCCCCGTGCCCGAGGCCGCCGTCACGCCGACCGCGCCACGCCCCGCCCCCGTCGACGAGGCCTACCGCTACGGCTTCGGCTACGCCCCGAAGCCCCCGGCCCCGGCCGGCCACCACGCCACACCCACCACACCCACCACACCCGCCCGCCTCACCTACGCCACCCCCGCGGAACGCCACCGCCTCGCCGCCCAGGCCATCGCCTCCGCCGAAGGCGCCGTCCTCGTCGTCACCTCGTCCCCCGCCCTGTGGTCGGACACCAAGGACGCGCGGGCGAAACTCGGACCGGTCCTGCTCTACGACCCCTCGCACCTGTGCGACACCCCGGCCCGCATGCACTGGAACCCCGCCGAGGGCTGCGCCGACCGCGACACCGCCGCCGCACGCGCGGTCGCCCTGCTGGCCCCCGTACGCCCCCAGGCCCGCCTGGACGCGGCCGTCGCCGACACCGCCGAGACCCTCCTGCGCAGCTGGCTCCAGGCCGCCGCCCTCGACGACCGCCCCTTCAAGCAGCTGCACCGCTGGGCCCAGGGCAACTCCGCCCAGGACCCAGTCCGCATCCTGCGCACCCACCTCCAGGCCGCACCCGGCGCGGCCGGCGAGCTCGAAAGCGCCCTCACCGGGCACCCCGAACGCCGCGAACAGGCCCAGTACCTCACCGCCCGGTCCCTGTCCTGCCTGACCTCGATCCACATCCGCGAGGCCTGCACCCCGAACCGCACGGACGCCCTCACCCTGGCATCGTTCCTCGCCGAAGGGGGCAGCCTGTACGTGGTGGGCGAACCCCTCGAAGACCCCCGGACCCACCCGGGTGCGATGCCGCTGCTGACCGCACTCGCCTCCAGCGTGGTCGAGCACGGCCGGCGCGTGGCCGTACGGTCATCCGCCGGTCGGCTCGACCCACCACTGACCCTGGTCCTGGAGGACGTCGCGGCCGTGGCGCCCGTACCCCAGCTCCCGGAACTGCTGACGGACGAGACGCTCCCGCTCCTCGCCCTGTGCCGCAGCCGCGAACAGGCACGGGCCCACTGGCCCCAGGCCGACCTCCCCTGAACGACGCCGCTACGCCGGCCGCGCGACCCCGTACTCCAGTTCCCGCGCCCCGGAGTCCCCGGGCACGGGCACGGTCCGCCCGCTCGCCTCGAAGCCGTAGCGCCGGTAGAACGCCCCGGCCCGCGCGTTCTCCTCGTGCACGAAGAGCCGTACGCGGGCCAGCTCGGGCCCCTCCAACGACCAGGCCCACTCCAGCGCGGCCGTGAACAGGGCCTCGGTCAGCCCGGTCCCGCGCTGCTCCTCCCGTACGAAGACCCCCACCAGATGCCCCTGCGAGGCCTCGACGGGGTTCCCGAAGAAGTCGGCCGTCCCGCCCTCCTCGACCAGCACGGTGACGGAGCCGTCCCATCGCCCGTCCGCCGCCTCGGCCACGAACTGCCGGGCGGCCCGCCCGCTCGCCGCCCCCGCGACCCTCCCCTGCCAGAACTCGTCGGGCCGGGCCTGCGCCTCCTCCAGCGTGTCCAGGAAGGCCACCGGAGCCGCCGGATCCCGCAATGCGGCGATCCGCAGCGCCTTGACCTTCTCCCACTCATCGGCCTGCACCGTACGTATCACATGCTGCTTCATGGCCGGATCCTAACCACCCGCCCCCGCCACGCTGTTGCAGACTGCCCCCATGCACCGACCGCACCCACCACACCCCGAACCCCACACCCGCGCGATCGAGCACGTCACCGCGCTCGCCTCGGGCCCCACCCTGGACCCGACGCTCCCGATCACCCTGAACTTCCACCCGGACCGCGTCCTGAACGGCCGTCCGGTGCTCACGGCCCTGGCCGAAGACGGCGTGTACCGCTCCCAGTTCGTGACGGGCACCAGCAACGGCGGACTCACGGCCCATCCCGGCGGAGCGCGCTGGCAGTGGGAGAGCCGGATGTTCGGCGGCGCCTACGACACCGCGCCGGCCGAGGCCCGCCCGGTGTACGGCGCCCTCAACTTCCGCCACTCCGCGGCCGGCGCCGCCCCGCGCTTCGGCTCGGCCCACTTCCGCCTCGCCCCGGAAACCCTGTCCCGGACCACCTTCTGCTACCCGGACAGCTATCTGGAGCCGGGGTCCTTCGGGGTCGCCGGCCGCATGTCCCTGATCGCCCTGGCCGAAGCGGACGACCAGGACGCCCTGGACGATTACATCGAAGCCCAGGTGCACACCCCGGTCCGGCTCGACCGCGACGTCTCCGCCCTCGTACTGGACCCCAGCTACCGCGACACCGAGGTCGAGGCGGCAGCGGCGGCCCTCCCCTGCCCCACGGAATGGCATCCGGGCTTCCGCCTCACCGTGACGGAACTGCGGCGGCACCCCGCCTACCGCGGCCAGGAATTCGTCGACCTCGGCGGATCCATCGCGGTGGCCGGCGTCCTGACCCCCCGCATCCTCGGCGAGGCGGCCCGTACCGGCGACCACGACGAGCAGGCCTTGAAGCGCGTCTGGCACTACCTGGCCCGCTTCGGCCTCTGCCGGAATTGAATCGGCCCGTAAACGCAGAAAAGCCCCGCACCATAAGGTGCGGGGCTTTCCCACAATGATTGTTCGGCGGCGTCCTACTCTCCCACAGGGTCCCCCCTGCAGTACCATCGGCGCTGAAAGGCTTAGCTTCCGGGTTCGGAATGTAAA
>NZ_JBFRER010000065.1:0-65233 GCF_052114405.1 Streptomyces sp. M-16
GTGCGGTGGGGGGGAGGGGGGCTCCGGGGGCCGGGGGGGTGTCGGCGTTAACGGTGTTAACACCGTCGATGGGGTCCGGCGTGGTGGGGGGATGGGGTGAGGGGATGTCGAGTGGTTGGCCCGGGGGGTTAACGGCGTTAACGGTGGCAGGGGGTGGGGGCGTGGGTGCGGTGTTAACGGCGTTAATGGTCTGCTGCGCGGAGGTCTGCTCGGTGGGGGAGGCCGGGGTGGTGTTAACGGCGTTAATGGTGCTGACCGGGTGGAGGGAGGCGAGGCCTTCCAGGAGGCGGGCGTAGGCGGCTCGCTTCGGTGGCCGGGGGGCGGTCCGGCCCGTTTCCCAGGAGGTGACGGTTTCGCGGCGGACGGAGAGCGCCTTGGCGATCTGGTCCTGGCTGAGACCTGCGGCCTCGCGCAGGCGCTTGCGTTCGTCGGGTTCGGGGAGCCCGTCCTGGGCGGCCGCTTCTTCGAGCAGGGCGTCGACCGCCGCGAAGAGGGTGGCCTGCTCGTTCGTCTCGCTCATGGGTGCCTCCAGCAGCTGCTATACGACTGCAGCCTATGTGAAGCGCACCGCCGAACGCACGCGAACCGCACGTGGGGCGTTAACGGCGTTAACGGCGTTAACGCCGTTAACGGTCCGGACGCGGGGGTGCTGACGGTTGCGGTGCCGTCAGCGCCCCCGGCGTTCGTCGGTCCGGGGCTTCCTGGGTGCCCGGTCAGATGCGGGTCATCAGGAGCTCGGTGACGGCCTTCAGGTCGTCCGGGGTGAGGTGGGCGGTCAGGGCGTCCGCGATGGTCTCCGGGGAGTGGGTGGAGATCGTGATGCGGGGAGCCGATGCGGGGGAGGGGGAGGGGGATGGGGTCGGGGTCTGGGGTGGGTTGGTGGCGGGTGCCGGGCGGGTGCGCTGGCGCGGGGGGTTGACCGTGTTGAGGCTCTCGTCGGCGGCGGCGGCCTGTTCTTCCTGGGGGAGGCGGCCGATGCGGCGGGCCGGTTCGACCTTCAGCTCGCCCGTCTCCACCTTCTCCTGGAGGGTGGGCGTCAGGTTGAGCAGGGTCAGCCGCTGGGAGACCCAGGCCGCCGTCTTCCCGATCCGCTTGGCGACCTGTGCCTGGGAGCCGTGGACGTCGACCAGCTCCTGGAGGGCGCGTGCCTGGTCCATGGGGGCCACGTCGACCCGGTGGACGTTGGCGATGAGCGCCGATTCGAGGATGTCCGCGGCCGACGCCGACAGGGAGTCGTTGACGTGGATCTGGATGGTCTTCAGGCCCGCAAGGTGGGCTGCGGCGAGGCGCCGGTTGCCGTCGATGACCACGTACGGGGCGCGGCCCAGGCCGTCGGTGGCCCCGGGGTGTGCCTCCATGAAGGCCATCCGGGTCGCGACGGCCAGGGGCTGGAGCTGCCCCCGTACGGTCAGGGACTCGGCCAGCTCCGCCAGGTCGGTGAGGTCCTCGCGGAGGTTGAAGGGGTTGTGGGCGAGGGCGTCGATGGGCACCTCGGACGGGGGAACGATCCCGGAGGTGGGGGCGCCCGTGGCCTCGGCGATGGCGGCGCGGCGGGAGCTGACGCCGACGGGCTGGGCCCGGGCGAAGGAAGCCGATACCCCGAGCTTGTCGGCCTTGCTCATGAGATCTCCCTCGCGAGGGCGCGCAGGGCCACGGCCTGGTCGCCCTTCGGTGCGTAGACGAAGAGCGGCTGCTTCACCCGTACCGCTTCGCGCTGTTCCTTGAGGTCGGGGACGATCGCCACGACCCGCGGATCCTTTATGTCCATCCACGCTTGGAGGGACGAGGTCGCGATGTAGCCGCGGCGGCCGTCGTAGAGGTTCACGACGAGGCCGAGGTAGTCGATGTCGAGGCTGAGGTCGTCGCGCAGGTCGTTGATCTGGGACGTGAGGAGGTCGTACGCGTCGGCCGAGGAGTCCTCGGCCTGTACGACGATCAGCGCGCCGGAGGCGCCCGGCTGCTCGGTGTCGCGGCGGCGGCCGTAGTAGATGGCCGCGTCCATGCTGAGGCCGAGGCTGGGCGGGCAGTCGATGAGGATGACGTCGTAATCGGACTCGACGGGAGCGAGGGCGCGTTCGAGGGCGGCCTCACGGGCGCGGACCGTGGAGAGGCGGACGTCGAGGAGGAAGGCGTCCGTGCAGGCGGGGAGGAGGTGGAGGCGGTCGCCGAAGCGGTCGTCCGGGACGGGGACGATCAGGTCGGAGAGCGGTCCCTTGGCCTCGCTCGCCATGTGGCAGGTAAGGCTGTCGCCGCCGATGGGCAGGGGCTGTTGGCCGAGCTGCTTGGTGAGGTGGCCCTGCGGGTCGAAGTCGACCAGCAGGACGCGCATGCCGAGCCCCGGAAGGTCTTCGAGGTCCAGCGGGGTGACCGGCGCGTGGGGGTGTTCGTTCTCCTCGGCCGGGGTGAGGCGGGCCAGTTGGCGCGCGATGCGGACCGGGTGGAGGGAGGAGGGATCCTCCGCGAGGGCCTCCGCGGTGCCGGCGGTGATGGCGGTCTTGCCGACGCCGCCCTTCTGGTTGCACACGACGATGCGGCGGACGACGGAGGGCCGCTTGACCGTGGGGGCCGGGTTCAACTCCAGCCAGAGGCGCACCGCCTGGGCGAGGCCCTGGATGAGGGAGACACCGCGGTCCTTGGAGTCGGCGCGGAAGGACTCCCACTGGCCGGCGGGCAGCCAGGTGGAGAACGATTCGGCGCCCGCGGTGTCGACGGGGGAGGGGGCGGAGGCGAGGCCGCTCCAGTGGGCGATGCCCTGGTGGACGGCGTCCTGGATGTCGACCCGCAGTTGGGCGGTGCGGATCTTCAACTCCTGGCGGAGCCACGGGGGGAGCTTGGAGACGACCTTCTCTCGGTCGCTCTGGGACGAGGGCGAAGTCATGAGAGGGACTTTACTAACGTTCTGGGGTGCGTGTGAGCGCCACGCTTGGGTTTTGCTAACGAAATGGGTGGGGAGGCCGGCGTGGAGGGGCTGGGGAGGGTCCGGACGCGCGACAGGGCGGCCTCGCACACGCCGTAGCGAGCGCCCCCGTGGATCGCCACGGCGTGTGCGGGGCCGCCCTGGAGGCGGTCGTCGGTTGGTTGGTCGGTCGTCAGTCGGTCGCGGCCGGGGTGGCCGGAGTGGCCGCAGTGGTGGTCAGGCCGAGTTCGGTGCGGCAGGCGTGGGAGCCCGACGGGTCGAAGAGGTGCATCCGCCGGGCGGGCACGATGCCCGGGAGGAGGTAGTTCCACAGGTCCACGACCCGGGCGTGCAGGTCATCGCGGCCGGTGCGGACGTGCGAGGTGACCTGGATTCCGGTGAACGACCCGATGAGGAAGGTCGACAGGTCCTGGATGTCGTGCGAGGGCATGACGTCACCGCGGTCCCGGGCCGGCGTCAGGCAGTGGACGCAGGTGTCGATCCAGGCGTTGTACGGGGACGGGTCGGGGTGCGTGAACGAGCCGAACTCGATGACCAGGCGGATCCCGGCGCGGATGCGGACGTTGGAGCGCAGCCCGGCCGCCATCTGGTGCGTCAGGTCGATGACCGTCTGGAGGCCCGGGTCCTCGATGACGGGGACGTCCTGGGACACCTGGAACTGCTCGTCCATCAGGGTGCGGGCGAGGGCTTCCTTGGACGGGAAGTGGAAGTAGAGGGCCCCCTTGGTGACTCCGGCGTGCTTGACCACGTCGCTGAGGCTGGTGCCGCTGAAGCCGGAGCGGTCGAAGGCGATGGCCGCACCGTCGAGGATCGCCTGTCGGGTGATCTCGGCCCGTTCTTGCCTGGCCCTTGCCACGTCTGCCTCTGCCTCTCCTCTTCCGACGCCGGATCCGTCCGGCGGTACAAGATCAATCTAGTGGGCTTCGGTGGAAGAAAACCAGTCGACCAGTACTTTTTAGGAGGAGTGGGGAGGGGTTTTGATGGGTTGTGATGCATTTTGGGTTGTTACTTTTTGGTGGGGCGAGGTGGATGGGGTGCGTTAACGGCGTTAACGCCGTTAACGCCGCGGAGGGTGGTGGGTGTTAACGGCGTTAAGGGTCAGGGCGTTAACGCCGTTAAGAGGGGAGCGGCAGGGCGGTGGCCCTTTGGCCCTGTCGGAGCATCCACTCCAGGCAGCGGCGCCGGCTGAGCAGGGTGTTGCGCACCCGTAGGCCGAAGGCGGTGGCGGGTGCCAGGAAGGGGCCCGTGCGGTCGCCGCCCTTCTGGCAGCGCTCGGCGTAGGGGCGTACGAGGAACTCGTAGCGGGTGAAGGCGGAGCGGGGGTCCTCGGGCGAGCGGGCCAGCTCGGTCGCGAGGACGTACGCGGCGACGAGGGCGGTACCGGTGCCCATGCCGCCGATCGTCGCGCCGCAGGCGGCGTCGCCCACGAGGGCGATCCGCCCGCCGGTGGTGGACCAGGTGCCGACGTCGGCGCGGCTGATGGAGTCGAAGTAGAGGTCTTCGGCGGCGTCGAGGGAGTCGAGGAGGTGGGGCACCCGCCAGGGGAGGCCGTCGAAGGCCTCCTTGACGAGCGCCTTCTGGGCCAGGGGGTCGTTGCGGTCGTACCGCAGTTCCGGAGAGGCGAAGAGGAAGAACGCGTGCGCCCGGGTCGGGTCCGAGGGAGAGGTGCCGATGCCGGCGAGGCGGCCGGGGGTGTTCAGGCCGATGGTGGCTGAGGTGTGGGGGGTCTCCGTGGTGACGGGCGGCAGGGCCGGGTCGTGGGGGAGGCTCCAGGTGGCGGCGTAGTAGCCGAGGTGGCGGACGTACCGGTGTTCCGGGCCGAAGGCGAGGCGGCGGACGGTGGAGTGCAGGCCGTCGGCGCCGATGACCAGGTCGAAGGTGCGGGGCGGGGCGTGGCGGAAGGTGACGTCCACGCCGGTGGGGGTCTCGCTGAGGCCGGTGACGGAGTCGCCGAAGACGTACTCGGTGGCGGGGAGGGACGAGGCGCACAGGATGCGGGCGAGGTCGCCGCGCAGCACCTCGATGTCGCCGCCCGCGAACGAGGCGGGGAGGTGGAGGAGTTCGCGGCCGTCGGCGTCGACGAAGGTCATCGTGGTGCCGCCGGTCTGCGCCCGGCGCAGCTCGTCGAGGATCCCCATGCGCTCCAGGACGGTGAGGTGGGTCTCGCCGCGGAAGTCGACGGCCCGGCCGCCGGGGCGCAGCGCGGGGGCGAGTTCGACGACGGTGGGGCGGAATCCGTGGCGGCCGAGCCAGTGGGCGAGGGCCGGGCCGGCGATGCTCGCGCCGGAGATCAGGACGGTGCGGGTGGGTGTGGGCACGGGGGCTCCAGGGGCCAATAATTGTGTCTGGTGGATACTTTTTTGCTTTGTGTACGGTAGACGCAGTTTTGGTGCGAGTGCAAGGGGATCCGATGGCGGACGAACGGTGGGGCCCGGCGGTGCGGTTGCTGTGGGGGCCCCCGCCGGGGCCGCCGGCTCGGGGGCCCCGGCGCGGGCTCACGCTGGAGGGGATCGCGGGGGCGGGTGTCGGGATCGCCGACGCGGAGGGCCTGGGCGGGGTGTCCATGCAGCGGGTGGCCGCGGAGCTGGCGGTCACCAAGATGGCGCTCTACCGGTACGTGCCGGGCAAGGCTGAACTGGTCGCGCTGATGGCGGAGGCGGCGATGCCGGATCCGGCCGCGGAACTCGACGCCGCGCTGGAGCGGGCCGGGAACGGTTGGCGGGAGCGGCTGGGGGCGTGGGCGCGGGAGTTGCTCGCCGCGTTCCGGGCGCATCCGTGGCTGCTCCGGGCGACGGTGGGGGCGCGGGCCGTGGGGCCGCGTGAGGTGGGGTGGCTGGAGCGTGCGCTCGCGGCGTTGGAGGGGTGCGGGCTGACCGGGGCCGAGTCGATGGACGCGGTGGTGCTGGTGGCCGGGCACGTCCGGGGGATCGCGGAGCAGGAGCGGGCGGTGCCGGGCGGGGGATCGGGGGGCGCTGCCGGGGGCGGGCCGGACGTGGAACTCGGGGCGGTGCTGGGGGAGGTGATGCGGCTGAGGGGGGCCGACTTCCCGGTGCTCGGGGCCGCGCTGGCGTCGGTCGCGCGGGAGGGTGGGCAGGAGCAGGCGCTGGACTTCGGGCTGGAGCGGATCCTCGACGGGATCGGGCTGCTGGTCGCCGCGCGGGGGACCGGGGCCTGAGCGCTGTCGAGGCGTCGTCCGTCCGAGGGGCCTGACCGGGACATCGGCCGGAGGGCCGGGGGTTCGGATGGAGGGTGGAGGTCCGGGTGCTTCGGCAGAACCGGGGGCCCGGGGCGCGGGCGCGGGGCGGGGCGGCTCCGGACGGGCCGCGGTCCGGGTGGACCGCATCGGCCGTCCCGAGGTGGCGGTATGGGGGATGCCCGTCGGGGTCGCGGAGGAGCGGGGCTGTCGTGCGCGGGGTGCGTGTGGCGGGGGACCGGCCGATCACCGGGGCCCCGCTCGGGCGCGCCGAGTCGGCAGAGGATCCGTACGGGGCCGAGCCCGTGAGCGGGGGTGGGGACCGGGCCGTGGCCGGTGACGGCTGAGGGGGGCCGGCCGCCGCCGGGAGGGGGTGAGCCGCTGCCGGGAGGGGGCGGGCCGCTCCGGTGCGGGTGGGAGCCGCGGCCGGTGGTGATGGCGTTGGACGGTGGGGTGCCGTTCTTACGCCGGGGACGTCTTCCCCGCCCGGAGTACGGCGAGGCCGGGCAGCGGTAGGGGTGGACGACGGTGCCCGCCCCGGGGCGTGACCCCGTCCGGGGGGACGGGCCCCAGGTGGCCTTCGTCGGCATCCGGTTCCCTCGGCATGACGCCGTCCACGGTCGCGGCAGGGGATTCGTCATCGGCCGGCGGCGGTTGCCTCGGGCCGGAGGGCCTCGGCGTGTACGTGTGGGGCACGCGCGAGGCCCGGTTCTCCGTGGAGGCGTGGGACGACCGCGGCTGACGGCAACCGAACGGTGACGACCTTCCGAAGTCGGGGCCCGGGTTGTTTTCGGTGGGGGGAGCCGGGCAGTGAGGGGCTGTGGCGGGTGACGTGCTGGTCGCCGTGGCGGTGGTGGTGCTCGCGTGCGGGGTGGGTGGTGCCGGGGCGCGCCGGGTCGGGCAGCCGGCGGTGGTCGGGGAGATCGCCGTGGGCATCCTGCTCGGGCCCACGCTGCTGGGGTGGGTGTGGCCGCAGGGGCAACGGTGGCTGCTGCCGGGGGATGTTCTGCCGTATCTGGGGGTGCTGGGGGACCTCGGGCTGGTCGCCTTCATGTTCCTGGTGGGGCTGGAGCTGGACCTCGGGCTGCTGCGGGGGCAGGGGCGCGCGGTGGTTCTGGTGAGTCAGGCCGCCGTGTGGGTGCCCTGCGCGCTCGGGGCCCTGCTGGCCCTCGGGTTGTACGGGTCCTTCGCGCCGGAGGGGGTGGGGCGGACGGAGTTCGTGCTGTTCGTGGCGGTCGCGCTGAGCGTGACCGCCTTTCCGGTGCTGGCCCGGATCCTCACCGAGCAGGGCCTGTACGGGACGCCGGTGGGAGCGCTGGCGATGGCCTGCGCGGCGGTGGTGGACGTGGTCGCCTGGTGCCTGCTCGCGGTGGTGGGGGCCCTGGCGGGGGGCGGCGGGGCGGGGGCCGGGTCGGGACGGGCCCTGGCGGCCGGGGCGTTCGTGGCGGGGATGTGGTGGGGCGTGCGGCCGTTGCTGGCCCGGGTCGCGGGGTGGGGGTTGCGCGGCGCCGGTGGTGGCGGGGTACTGGCCGGGCTGTTCGGCGGGCTCTGCCTCGCGGCGTACACGACCGACCTCCTCGGGGTCCATGCCCTCTTCGGGGCCTTCGTCTTCGGGGCGGTGGTGCCCCGGGGGGTGAAGGAGGTCGAGCGGGCGGCGGAGCGGATACGGGAGTTCGCGGTGCCGGTGCTGTTGCCGTTGTTCTTCGTGGGCAGCGGGCTGCGCACCGATGTGGGGGCCTTGGGGGGCGGCGGGGTCTGGCTGTGGGCGGCGGTCGTGCCGGCGGTGGCCGTCGTGGCGAAGTGGGGCGGGGCGACGGGCGCGGCGCTGCTGGCCGGGCGGAGCCGGGAGGAGGCCGTGCTGCTGGGGGCGCTGATGAACTGTCGCGGTGTGACGGAGCTGGTGGTGCTCGACATCGGGCTCGGTCTGGGGGTGATCGGCGTGGAGCTGTTCACGGTCCTGGTGCTGATGGCCCTGGTGACCACGGCGATGACGGGACCGGCGGTTCGGGCACTGCGCGCGCGGAGCACGGAGTTGCGCGTACGGGGGGCCGGCCCCGGGCCGCCGGGGTGAACGCCGCGTCCGGTGACGTGGCGGCGCGGGAGGGCGGGTGTCGCGGGTGTCGGAGACCAGGCGTTCGGTGGTGGGCCTGTTCAGTCCCCCGGAAGGGACGGCGGTCCGGGCGGCCGGGGGCGTAGCCGCTGTTCACGGCTGGTGTGGTGGCACGCTCGGCGGGGCGCGGCGGCGGGCCGGCACGGTCGTCGGGTGTGGTCGGTGTCCGGAAAAGGCCGTACCGGGGCGGGGGCCGGCGGCGGGTGTGCGGTGGTCTCCGGTGGGAGTCCGCCCGGCCTCCGGTGGCGGCGCCGACCGTTGCCGCGAGGATCTCGTACCCCTGTCTCTCGGGGCGAACCGCGGATGCGGTGAATGCAGCGTGTGGAGCCCCCATGGTCAAGCAGCAGCGTGCGGCACGCACGCGGGAATCTCTGGTGCGTGCGGCCGCGGAGGTGTTCGCCGAGCAGGGCTTCGTAGCCGCCTCGATCGCCGCGATCAGCGAACGGGCCGGAGTGAGCCCCGGCGCGCTGAACTTCCACTTCGACGGCAAGACCGCCCTCGCGCGGGCCGTCGAAGGGCGGGCCGCGGAGGCGGTGCGGGCGATCACCCGCACGGGGGGCGGGGCGGGACGGGCCGGCGATCCGCTGGGGGCGCTGGTCGACTCCACTTACGCGCTGCAGCGGCTGCTCGCCGGTGACCTGCTCGTACGGGCCGGATTCGCGCTCGGGGCGGACGTCGCCCACCGCAGCCGGGTGGACCTGCGCGGGCAGTGGCTGCTCTGGGTCGAGGAGTCGTTCGCGGCGGCGGCGCGGGCCGGGCTGCTGGCGGACGGGGTGTCCGCGCGGGACGCCGCCCGCCTGGTGGCGGCCGTGACGGCCGGGCTGGAGGTGCTGGGCGCGGCGGACGCCGAAGGGGCCGATATGCCGCATGCCTTCACCCGGATCTGGTCGGTTGTCCTGCCGGGGATCGCGGCAGGACCCCAAGAAACAGACTGAATGGTTTGATTTTTGAGCTCCGGTGGGTGTTATATGACCCCTGTTGCGAGGCGGCCGAAGCCTTCCGAGCTGCCACACGTGTGTGCACTGCATGCAAAAGTGCAGGTCAGACAAGAATCTTCGAGTGGCGCCACGACCTTGCCGGGTCAAAAACAGCATAGCCGGTTTGGTATTGACAAACCGTCCGGCCTGTTTTCTACTGACTCTTGCGACTCATCCAAGGACAGGGGAGTACGACGTGGACATCGATGTACTGGGCGCACTCGCCGTGCGGGAGAACGGAATCTCCATCACGCCGACCGCCCCCAAGCCCCGCCAGGTCCTGGCCCTCCTGGCCCTCCATGCCGACCAGGTCGTGCCGGTGTCGGCGCTGATCGAGGAGCTGTGGGGCGCGGTACCGCCGCGCAGCGCCCGCACGACGCTGCAGACGTACGTCCTCCAGCTGCGCGCGCTGATCGCGACCGCTCTGGAGGAGGGCGAGGGACAGGGCGACGGGTCACGGACGGCGAAGGACGTGCTCGTCACGCTTCCCGGCGGCTACCTGCTGAACAGCGGTGGCGGGACCAGCGACGTGCGGGAGTTCGACCGGCTGGCGGCGCTGGGCTACCGGGCCATGGACGCCGGGGACTTCCCGGTCGCCGCCCAGCGGCTGCGCGAGGCGCTCGCCCTGTGGTCCGGACCCGCCTTCGCCGACGTGCACGGCGGAGTGCAGCTCGACATGGAGACGCGGCGGCTGGACGAGATCCGGCTGTGCGCCCTCGACCAGCGCATCGAGGCCGACCTGAAGCTGGGGCGCCACCGGGAACTGCTGGCCGAGCTGACGGTGCTGGTGAGCCGGTACCGCACGCACGAGAACCTGCACGGGCAGTTCATGATCGCCCTGCACCGCTCGGGGCGGCGCGGTGAGGCGCTCGACGTGTACCAGCGGCTGCGGGCCACGCTCGTACGGGACCTGGGTCTGGAGCCGTCCACCGCGCTGCGCCGGTTGCAGCGGTCGATCCTGATGGCGGGCCCGGAGAGCGCGAGCCTGGGCAAGACGACGGGGACGGCCACGGCGGTGGGCGCGGTGGGAGCGGTGGCCGGGACCGGCCTGCGGACGGACCGGCTCGTACGCGCCTGAGTCCGGGCACCGGAGCGGGGCGGGGCGGAGCGGAAGGGAGACGGAGCGGTGCAGGAGAGGTCGGAGCGGACCCGTAGGCGGTTGGTCTTCGCCGGGGCCGAGTTGTTCCACCGCAGCGGATACGCCAACGCGACGCTCGGCGAGATCGCGGGCGCGGCCGGGGTGACGAAGGGAGCGCTGTACTTCCACTTCGCCTCGAAGGACGAGCTCGCGGACGCCGTGCAGCGGCGGGGCTGCCGCCTGCTGCGCGAGGCGGTGCGCGGGCTGAACGAGAGCGGCGCATCACCCCTGCAGGCGCTGATCGACGCGACCCACTGGCTGGCGCGGACGCTGCACGAGGAACCGGCGATCCCGGCGAGTTTCCGGATCACCAAGGAGTGCGGCGGGCACCAGTCGGCGCAGCAGGACTTCCAGGGCGCGTGGCTGGCGACGGTGTCCGACCTGTTGCGGCTGGCGCGGGACACCGGGGAACTGCCCCTCGGCGGACCGGCCGGCGGGACCGGCGACGGTGCCCCCGAGGGCGACGGGCTCTCGGCCGCCGAGCGGTGGGAGAGCGCCGAGGCACTGGTGGCGGCGGCCGTCTGCGGCATCGAGGTGCTGTCGGGAACCGGGCTGTCCTACGGCGAGCTGCGCCGGAAGGTGGCCGCCCTGTGGGGGCTGCTGCTGCCGAGCCTGGTGGGTGGGGCGCGGACGGGCGAGTACCGGACGGACGCCCGCGAGGTGCCCGAGAGCGGCGGAGTGTGCGCCTACGAGTTCCTCGGCAGCGGGGTCTGACGGGTCTGACGGCTCTGATGGGTCTGCGCGTCTGACGCGTCTGACGGGTCTGACGGGTCTTGCGGGTCTGACGGGTCTTACGGGTCTTGCGGGTCTTACGGGTCTGGTGGGTCTGCGCGTCTGACGGGTCTGACGGGTCTGGTGGGTCTTACGGGTCTGGTGGGTCCGGTGGTTCTTACGGGTTCGGTGGGTCCAGTGGGTCCAGTAGTTCTTACGGGTCCACCGGGTTCCGGGGCCCGTGCCGTGCGGGCGGGCCCCGCACGGAGTGTGGGAAGCGGGCTCCGGCCGGAGCCCGGCGGTATCGGGCGATGCGAGGAACCACGAAGGGGGAGACCGTGAAGATCCGGATCCTGGGTCCGTTGAGTGCCGAGGTCGACGGGGACTCGATCGTGCCGACGGCGGCCAAGCCGCGGCAGATCCTGGCCCTCCTCGCGCTGCACCCCGGGCGGGTGATGCCCGTGCCGACCCTCATGGAGGAGATCTGGGGCCAGGACCTGCCCGCCAGTGCGCTGACCACCCTCCAGACCTACATCCTGCAGCTGCGCCGCAGGCTGGGCACCGCGATGGGGCCGGGCCGGCCCGGCGGCGCCAAGGAGGTCCTCACGACCCGGCACGGTGGCTACCTGCTCCAGGTGCCGCCGGAGTCCGTCGACGTGAACGCCTACGAGAGCCTCGTAGGCCGGGGGCAGAGCGCCTTCGAGGCCGGAGACGACCGCGTCGCGGCGGACCTGCTGCGCGAGGGACTCGCGCTGTGGCGGGGGCCGGCGCTGGTCGACGTACGGGTGGGACCGGTCCTGGAGATCGAGGTGCTGCGGCTGGAGGCGAGCCGGCTGGTCGCGGTGGAGCGGCGCATCGACGTCGACCTGCGGCTCGGGCGGCACACCGAACTCCTCGCCGAACTCACCGAGCTGACCGCGCGACAGCCCCAGCACGAGGGTCTGCACTCCCAGCTGATGGTGGCCCTGTACCGGTCCGGGCGGCAGGCGACGGCGCTGGACGTGTACCGGCGGCTGCGGCAACGGCTGATCGGTGACCTGGGCGTCGAACCGTCGCCGCAGTTGCAGCGGCTGCACCAGGCGATGCTGACGGTCGACCCCGCCCTGGACGTGGCCGCGGGCCCCAAGCGCGGCTCGACCTTCGACCTCTACGCGGCCTGACCCCGGACGCCCCGCCGGCGGACGGGCTGGCAGGGTGGGGGGATGGACGATCTCGGTGAGGGACTGACGCCGTTCCGGCTGGACGTGGCGCAGGAGGAGCTCGACGACCTCGACCGGCGGCTGCGCCGGGTGCGGTGGCCCGACGAACTGGAGGGGGCCGGGTGGGCCTACGGGATACCGCTGGGCGAGATGCGCGAGCTCGTGCGCTACTGGCGCGAGGAGTACGACTGGCGGGCCGCCGAGGCGCGCCTGAACGAGTGGCCCCAGTTCACCACCGTCATCGACGGGGCGCGGGTGCACTTCGCGCACGTCCGCTCGCCCGAACCGGACGCCACGCCCCTGCTGATGACGCACGGCTGGCCCGGCTCGTTCGTGGAGTTCCAGCGGGTCGCGGGCCCGCTGACGGATCCGCGGGCGCACGGCGGGGACCCGGCCGACGCCTTCCACCTCGTGCTGCCGAGCATCCCCGGCTTCGGCCCGTCCGGGCCGACGGACTCGCCCGGCTGGGAGTTCAAGCGGGTCGCGCGGGCCTTCGGGGTGCTGATGGAGCGGCTCGGGTACGGGACGTACGGGGTCCAGGGCGGTGACTGGGGCGCGGCCGTCTCGCGGGAGCTGGGCCGGCTGCTGCCCGGGCGGGTGTGCGGCGTCCACCTGAACCTGCTGCCCGGGGCGGGGGCCACCGCCGAGCCCTCCGAGGCCGAACTGGCCGCGCTGAGCCCCGCCGAGCGCGAGCGGACGTGGGCCTCCTGGGAGCGGTACGGCGTCTGGGTGCGGGAACGGCAGGGCTACGCCGACATCCAGGCGACCCGCCCGCAGACCCTCGCGTACGCGCTGAACGACTCACCCACCGGACTGCTCGCCTGGATCGGGGAGAAGTTCGCGCAGTGGGCGGACCCGCGCTGCCCGGTGGACCGGGACCAGATGCTGACCAACGTGATGCTGTACTGGCTGACCGGCACCGCCGGTTCCGCCGCGCGGATCTACTGGGAGCGGGCGCACGCCGACTACTACGGGCAGCCGCCCGAGGTGTCGGCCACCCCCACCGCCCTCGCCGACTTCCCCCGGGACAACTTCATCCCGCTGCGGCACGTCGCCGCGCGCACCGACACCGTCGTGCGCTGGACCTCGTACGACCGGGGCGGTCACTTCCCCGCGATGGAGGTGCCGGAGCTGCTGGTGGGGGACATCAGGAGCTTCTTCCGGGACCGGGCCGTGTCCGGCATGTGAAAACGTGCGGTCGGGGAGCGGTGCAGGTGTGATCATCCGACGATGAACGAAGAGCAGCGGACCCCGGCCGTCCTGGACGGCGACGAACGCGCCACCCTCACCAGCCTCCTGCAGCGCCAGCGCGACACCCTGATGATGAAGTGCGCGGGCCTCACCGACGAGCAGCTGCGGCGCAGGGCCGTCGCGCCGTCCGGGCTGAGCCTGCTCGGGCTGGTGCGGCACCTGGCCGAGGTCGAACGCGGCTGGTTCCGCAACGTGGTGGGCGGCGAGGACGTGCGCGGATACTTCCCCCGGAACGAAGCCGGCGAGTGGACCGAGTTCCACGTGGAGGACGCGGATCCGGCGCGGTCCTTCGCGATCTGGGAGGAGACCTGCGCGCGGTCGCGGGCCGTGGTGGAGGCCGCGGCCTCCCTGGACGTGCCGGGGTACCACGGGGACCAGCCGTACTCCCTGCGTTACGTCCTGGCCCACATGATCGAGGAGTACGCCCGGCACAACGGGCACGCCGACCTGCTGCGCGAGGCGATCGACGGGGTCACCGGGGAGTAGCGGCCGGCCCGCGGCGGCGGATCAGACCCGGTCGGCGCCGGTCCGGTCCACGGCGTCCAGGGCGGTCTGCCACGGGAAGTGCGGCGGGGCGTCGGGACCGGCCGGGCCGGGGACGAACCCGCCCTCGCCGTAGAGCAGTTCGGCTCCGGCGCCGCGCAGGACCGTCAGGGACTGCTCGAACTGCGGGTGCGCGGCGAGGGCGGCGTTCAGGCACGGTACGGCGACGACCGGGGTGCCCTTGCCGAGGGCCTCGGCGGCGATGCCGACGACGACGCGGTCGGTGAGGCCGAGGGCCCAGGCGTTGACCGAGTTGAAGGTGGCGGGGGCGAACAGCAGGGCGTCCGCGGGCGGCCACACGTCGGGCTCCCCGGGCATCTTGTACTGCCAGCGCACCGGGTTGCCGGTCAGTGCGGCGAGACCGTCGAGGCTCCCGGACACCCATTGCGCCGCCGCCGGGGTCAGGCCCAGGCACACGTTCCAGCCGCGCGACTGGGCGTCCTCGATCACGTGGGCCACGTCGAACACGGGCGGGGCGGCGGAGCAGAGCAGGTAGAGAGTCCTCGTCATACGGTCATGTGATCACATTCCGCGCGCGGGTTCAGCCCGCGGTGATCTTGGAAGTGAAGGCGTCGAGGTTCCCCCGCATCCGCGCGAGGCGCTCGTCCAGGGTCAGCGACTCCTCGTACCGCGTGGTGCGCAGCTTCGGCAGGCGCTTGCCGCGTACGTACAGGGAGCAGGCGAGGTCGGCGCAGATGTAGGTGCCGACGGTGTTGCCCTCGCGGCCGCGGGCACCCGCGAGGGGCGCGGCGAGCAGGGTGACGCCGGAGGAGGCGTGGCCCGTCAGACAGATCTGGCAGAGGCTGGACTTGACGGCGCTGGTGCGGCCCACGGAGGGCACGCGCAGGGAGATCCCGACCGGACCCCCCTCCCGGGGCAGCACGAGGTGGGCCCGCAGCGGTGCGCCGGGGTCGACCCAGCCGAGGAAGTCGAGGTCCTGCCAGGGCAGTTCGGCGAAGTCCAGCGGCAGGCGCAGCCGTGAGGCCTCGCCCTTGGTGCAGTTCACGAAGGATGAGCGGATCTGTATCTCACTGAGCGGTTCCACGGGGGTCGACCCTAATACCCGGTGCGGGGGCCGCGCACCCGGGTTTGCGCGGGCGGGCCCGCCCCCGCCGTCGGGCCTGCCGGGGTCAGGCCCGGGGGAGGGCGTCGAGGAAGCCGGAGAGCAGGGAGTGCAGGACCTCGGGGCGGTCGAGGTGGACGTCGTGGCCGGAGCCGGGGACCGAGACCAGGGTGGTGTCCGGACCGGCGAGGCGCAGCATCTCTGCGGATTCGGCCGGCGGGACGATGCCCCGCTCGCCCAGGACGACGAGGGCGGGGCAGGCGACGCGCTGCCACTCGGGCCACCAGGGACGGGTGGTGACGGGGGTGATCGTGGCGACCATGACGTCGCGGTCGAAGCGCGGGTACCAGCCGTCGTGGCGGCGCTCCAGGCCCGCGGCCCAGGCGTCGCTGCCGAGGAACTCCCGTGCCGCGTCCGGGGAGGGGAAGGGCAGGGGCCAGGAGCCGAGGCCCTCGTCGATCGTGGCGGGGGTGTCCGGGGCGGCGGCGGCCGCACCGGCGTCGACCAGGACGAGGGCACGGACCGGACGGGGGTGGGCGGCGGCGGTCAGCATCGCGGTGTGGCCGCCCAGGGACTGGCCGACCAGGACGGGGCGGTCGAGGCCGAGTTGCGCGGTGACGGCGAGCACGTCCGCGACGTGTGCCTCGCGGGAGACGTCGGCCGGTCGGCGTTCGGAGGCGCCGTGGCCGCGCTGGTCGAGCGCGATGACGCGGTGGCGGGCGGACAGGTGGGCCGCGGCGGCCTCCCATTCCCCGGCGTGGCCGGCGAGGCCGTGCAGGAGGAGGACGGGGGAGCCGCTGCCGCCCCAGTCGCGGCAGGACAGGCGTACGCCGTCCCGGATGACGATGCGTTCGTTCCAGGTCATCACAGGATGATCAGGGTTTTCGCGGGCGGTGTCGAAGTGTTCGCGGCGAGACGCTCGCACATGGAGGTGAGCTTCTGGGCCATGTTCCGTCTCGGCGGGCGGCGGTTGACTGGGGTGCATGACGAAGAACGAGAACGAGAACGAGAACGAGAACGTGAGCGTGAGCGACGTGAGTGAGAACGTGAGCGAGGACGCGGGACGTCCGGCGCTGACCCTGGTGATCGGGGGCCGCGGCAAGACCGGACGGCGGGTCGTGGAGCGGTTGCGGGACCGGGGAGACGCGGTACGGGTCGGGTCGCGCGTGGGGGAGCCGGCCTTCGACTGGGACGACCCCGCCGGGTGGGCGGCCGCGCTGGAGGGGGTGGACCGGGTGTACGTGACCTTCCAGCCGGACCTCTCCGTGCCCGGTGCCCCCGACCTGATCGGCGCCCTGGCCGGGGCGGCGGTGGCCGCGGGGGCCCGCAGGCTGGTGTTGCTGTCCGGCCGCGGTGAGGAGTCCGCGGAGCTCTGCGAGAGCCGGCTGAAGGTGCCGGGCGCCGAGTGGACCGTCGTCCGCGCCAGCTGGTTCGACCAGAACTTCGACGAGAGCTTCTTCCTGGACTCCGTACGGGCGGGGGAGATCGCCCTGCCGGTCGCCGACGCCGTCGAACCCTTCGTCGACGCCGGGGACATCGCCGACGTGGTGGTGGCCGCGCTCACCGACGACCGGCACGTCGGCCGGACCTACGAGCTGTCCGGACCCCGCCTGCTCTCCCTCGCCGACGTGGCGGAGGAGCTGTCGAAGGCGACCGGGCGCGAGATCGCGTACGTGCCCGTCTCGGCGGAGGAGTACGGGGCGGTGCTGCGCGAGAACGGTCTGCCCGAGGAGTTCGTGGAGCTGTTCACCGTGATCCTGGACGGACGCAACGCGCATCTGGTCGACGGGGTGCGCGAGGTGCTGGGGAGGGCGCCGAAGGACTTCGCCGACTACGCCCGCGAGGTGGCGGCGACCGGCGTCTGGGACGTCTGAGCCGCGCGGAGGGGAGGGAGGATGGGGGCATGGACACGCTGACCGGCCTGCTGGACGGGCCCCAGGCCCGCGGAGCCTTCATCCTCAAGTCCGTCCTCAACCCGCCCTGGTCCCTGAGGGTCGAGGACAGGGCCCCGCTGTCGGTGATCGCCCTGGTGAGCGGGGCCGCGTGGCTGCTGCCCGGGGACGGCGAGCCGGTCCCGATCGGCCCCGGCGACGTGGCGGTGGTACGGGGACCCGCGCCGTACGGGCTCGCCGACAGCCCGGACACCCCTGGCACCGACGTCCCGCAGATCGTGGTGGGACCGGACCAGCGGTGCAGCACGGAGGCGGGCGAGGACCTGACGGACACCCTGGCGCGGGGTGTGCGGACCTGGGGCGACGCCCGGGAGGAGCCGGGGGCGGCGGTGGTGCTGAGCGGCACCTACCAGGCCCCGAGCGAGGTCGGGCGGCGGCTGCTGGGCACGCTCCCGACGGTGTTGGTCCGGCCGGCCGGGGCGGCCGACGCCACCCTGATCGGGCTGCTGGCCTCCGAGACGGCCCGTGACGAGCCCGGGCAGGAGCTGGTGCTGGACCGGCTGTTGGACCTGTTGCTGATCGGCGTGCTGCGGGCGTGGCTCGCCGCTCCCGGCTCGGGGGCGCCGGCCTGGCACCGGGCGCAGGGGGATCCGGTCGTCGGGGTCGCCCTGCGGCTGCTGCACGAGGACCCCGCGCACGGCTGGACCGTGGCGGAACTCGCGCGGCGGGCGGGGGTGTCGCGGGCCGTGCTGGCCCGCCGGTTCACCGCGCTCGTCGGGGAGCCGCCGGTCGCGTACCTGACGGGCTGGCGGCTCGCCCTGGCCGCCGACCTGCTGCGCGAGCCGGAGGCCACGGTGGCGACGGTGGCCCGCCGGGTCGGCTACGGGAGCGCGTTCGCGCTGTCGACGGCCTTCAAGCGGGTGCGCGGGGTCAGCCCGCAGGAGTTCCGCGCGGGCACCTCGCCGGTGCCCGCGGGGACTTCGGCCACGGTGGTGCTGACCTGACGGATCCGGGGCGGCTACACCAGGTCCAGCACGCCGACGGGCTGGTCGCCGCTGACTTCGCCGGTGCGGCGGAAGCCGAGGCCCGCGTAGAAGGGCTCGGGGGTGCCCTCGCCGGTGTCCCAGCAGACGTACGCCCGCTCGGTGCCGCGTCGGCGGAGTTCCTCCAGGACCGCCCCCACCGCGAAGCTGCCGTACCCCTTGCCCTGGTGGCCGGCCGCGATGTTCAGGCGCCACAGGCCGGAACGGCGGTGCTCCGGGTCCTTGGCCGGGTTCCAGACGATGTCGAGGAAGGCCATGACGAAGCCGACGACCTCGTCGCCGTCGACCAGGGCCCGCGGCCAGGCGGTGTCCCCGTGGACGTAGGCCTCGGCCAGCGACTTCTGGACGGGGGAGACGAGGTGTTCCTGGTGGGGGTGCACCCGCACGGCGCACACGGCCTCGAAGTTGGCCGGGGTGACCGGCACCAGACGGAGCGAAGAGCTGATCATGTGGGGATCCTACGGTCCCGGTCATTGAAAAGAACGGGGCAGCCGGTATATTTTCTCCTCGCCGGATGAGGGAGAGGGGACGGCGTGCGCGCTGAAGTGGTGGTCGTCGGCGGAGGGCCGGTCGGCCTGCTGGTCGCGGCCGAGCTGGCCGGGTACGGGGTCGACACACTGGTACTGGAGGCGCGGGCGGAGATCAGCGAGCGGCCCAAGGCCACCACCCTCCATGCCCGCGCGGTACAGAGCCTGGCCCGGCGCGGGCACCTCCCGCCGGACGTGGCACCGGCTTCCGCCGGTACGGCCGCGGGCCGGTTCCACTTCGGCGGCATCCACGAACTGGTCATCACCGTGCCCGAGACGGAGCCGGAGCCGATCCTCAAGCGCCCCCAGGCCGAGCTTGAGCGCCTGTTCGAGGCACGGGCGCTGGCGGCGGGCGCGCGGGTACTGCGGGAGCACCGGGTCACGGGGGTCACGCAGCGGGACGGCGCCGTTCGGCTCACCGTCGAGGGGCCGGAGGGGACGGCCGCCTGTTCCGCCGCCTACGTCGTCGGGGCGGACGGGGCCCGCAGTACGGTCCGCGACCTGGCGGGCATCGACTCCGAGGCCACTCCCGCCACGGTGTCCGCCCTGGTGGGCCTGGCACGGCTGCGGGACCCCGGCGACCTGGAGCAGGGGTGGCTGCGGACCCCGCGCGGCTGGATCGTCTCCAAGCGGACGCCCGCGGGCGAAACGCACATCCGTACCGTCGACTGCTCCGGCGCCCACGCGGGCCGGGAGACGCCGCCGTCGCCGCAGGAGCTCCAGCGCGAGGTGTCCCGGATCGCCGGGCGCGACATCGTGATGGAGGGGGCCCGGTGGATCAGCCGGTTCAGCGACTTCACGCGCCTGGCCCGCACCTTCCGCGCGGAACGCGTCTTCCTGGTGGGCGACGCGGCGCACCTGCACTTCCCCATCGGCGGCCAGGGGCTGAGCACGGGGGTGCTGGACGCCCTCAACCTCGGCTGGAAACTGGCCCTCGCCGTGCGCGGCACGGCGGGTGCGGGCCTGCTGGACGCCTACGACCTCGAACGCAGGCCGGCGGCGCAGGCGGTGGTCGACAACACGCGGGCCCAGCTCGCGTTGATGCGGCAGGGGGCCGAAGTCGACGCGCTGCGCGAGGTGTTCACCGGGCTCCTGGCCGCGGACCGGGACACCGGGCGGCTCAGCGACATGATCAGTGGCCAGGGGACGGTGCTGCCCGCCCACACGGGCCGGCCCTGCGGGTCCGAAGGACGTTTCCTGCCGAACGCGCGGATCGTCACGCGGGCGGGTGAGACGGACCTGATCGGGCTCCTGCGGGAGGGGATCCCGCTCCTCCTCCTCTTCGGCGAGCGGGCCGGCCGCCACGGGGAAGAGGCGCGTCCGTGGTCGGACACCCTGCGGGTGGTGCACGCACCGCGGACCCCCGCGATGCCGTACGAGGCGCTGCTGGTGCGTCCCGACGGCCACATCGCCTGGTCACAGGACGGCGGCCCGCTGGCCGACGCCCTGTCCTGGTACTTCGGGCCGCGGGTGCGCGCGGCCGCCGGCGGCGCGGATCAGCTGGCGAGGTCTTCGCGGGCCTGCGAGATCTCCATGGCCCGTACGGCCTCGGCGTAGACCTCGGCCCCGCGGCTCTCCCCGAGGCGGAGGGAGGTGAGGACGGAGGACTGCACGATGCTCGGCAGCAGGTGGCGCAGGAGCGCGGTGACCCTGATCACGAGGTCCTCGTACTCGGTGAGGGCCTGCGACATGGACTGGATGCCGGCGTAGGAGCCGACGATGACGTCGGCGGTCTCGGCCGGATCGATCTGGGGGAGCAGTTCGCCCTGGCTCTGGGCCCTTTCCAGGCCCTCGCGCATCGGCACGGCCCAGGCGAGGAAGGGTCCGCTGCGGTCCAGGCCCTGTGCCAGCTGGTCCATCGTCAGCCGCACGCCCGCGCGGACCATCGGGTCCGTCTGCAGGCGGTGGGTGTGCAGCATGACGATGTCCACGATCCCCTGCATCTTGATCGCGCGGTCGGGGACGACGAGGCTCTGGTTCTGCGCGTTGAGCACGCCGAAGGCCAGGTCCTCCTTCGACTGGAAGTGGAAGTACAGGGCTCCCTTGGTCACTCCCGCCTCCGAAAGGATCTCGGAGATGGTGGCCGCCTGGTAGCCGCGTTCCTCGAAGATCTTGGCCGCCGCGCCGAGGATCGCCTGGCGTGTGCGGATGGCTCGAATTTGCTCAGCCACTGTGGCTCCTTCCCTCACAGGATTCTCGGAGCGTCGGAAGCCCTGATGCAAACCGTCCGTCCCGTACGTATCTTACAGCGGGTAACTCTCACGCCAACCCCGTACGCGCCGGAGGGCGCGTACATGACCGGAAGGAAGCACCATGATTCTCGTGACGGGGGCCACCGGGACGGTGGGACGGGAGGTACTGCGCCGCATCGGTTCAGGCCTGGCGGTCAGGGCCATGGCGAGGCAACCGGAACGTGTCGTGGCCGGGCCGGCGGCGGTCGAGGCCGTCCACGGGGACTACGACGACCCCGCTTCGCTCGCCCGGGCCGTGCGGGGGGTGGACACCGCCTTCCTGGTGACCAGCCGCGTCGGCCGCGACGACGACGCGCGGTTCCTGGCGGCCGCGCGGTCGGCCGGGGTGCGGCACGTGGTGAAGCTTTCCGCGGCCGCCGTCGAGGACGGCCGGGCCGATGACCTCATCACCCGCTGGCAGCGGGAGAACGAGGAGGCCCTGCGGGGTTCGGGGATGGAGTGGACGCTGCTGCGCCCGCGTTCCTTCATGTCCAACGCCCTCTCCTGGGCGGGTCCGGTACGTGCGGAGGGTGTCGTGCGGGGCCTGTACGGGACGTCGCCGAACGCCTGCGTCGATCCGGGAGACATCGCGGAAGTGGCCGTGCGCGCGTTCGGCGAGCCGGGGCACACCGGGCGCGTGCACACGCTGACCGGACCCGAGGCGCTGTCGGCGGTCGAGCAGACGGCCCAGCTGTCCGCCCTGTTGGGCCGTCCGCTGCGGTTCGAGGAGTGGGATCCGGAGCAGGCCCGCGCGGTGTGGGGGGCGCGGTATCCGGCGGCCGTGGCGGAGGCACTGCTGCAGAGCGCCGAGCGGCAGCGCGCCGGGGCCAAGGCCGGGGTGGGCAGTACGGTGCAGGACGTCGTGGGCAGGCGGGCCCGTTCGTTCCGGCAGTGGGCCGGGGAGCACCTGGCGGCCTTCGGGCCGCGCTGAGGGGCACCCGTCAGCCGATGTAGGGGGCCGCCGTCACGGTGGAACTGAAGACGAGGTGGCCGTCCTGGTGGCCTGTCACGACCACCGTCTCCTCCCCTCCGGGCGCGCCGTCGTGCAGGCGTTCGGCCTCGATGAAGCACGGCACGTCGAGTTCGGCGTAGCGCTTGAAATCGCCGGAGATGTTGAGCGGCAGGAGGGAGGAGCGGCCCAGGGCGGCCGACGCGGCCTGCCGGGCGGCCTCCAGCAGCACCATGCCCGGAACGTGGTCGACCGGGTGGTCGAAGAGGATGGGGTGGAGCGAGTCCACCCGCAGCTGCCAGCGGTCCGGTGTGCCGGTGGGGGACAGGACCACGTCGGTGGGCGATACCCGTCCCACGCTCTGCGGTGCGACGGGAGCGGTCAGGGGCAACGGCTTGTGGCCGGGCAGCAGGGTGTGCGGCGGGCGTATGCGCCGGTACACGGCGGGAGTGGTGCAGGTGTAGGAGACGCGTCCCGTCGCGACGACGTGGCCCGCGCGGTGGACCACGGCCTCGTAGTTCAGGCCGCCCAGGTCACCGCTGCGCCGTCTCACCTCGGTGCAGCTGACGTCGATGTCGAGGGAGGCGGGGGTCCTGCTGATCTGGAGGTGCTCGGGGTCGACGGTGACGCTGAGGTCCCACAGCAGGAAGTGCTGGCCGAAAGGGACTCCGAATTCGGCGTGGCCCAGCAGGCTGCCGATCTGCCGAATCGTTTCGACGCACATGAGCGGGTCGTGGTAGGCGCTCGCGATGGGCGTGAAGAAGCTGTGGGAGCGCGGCCACTGCGCGCTGACGGCGAATCGGCTGTGGTCGACCCGTTCCCAGTCGGTGAGAAGGACTTCGGCGACCGAGGCTCGGTGCACTAATTCCTTCGGGACGGTGGAGGTGAGCGAGGTGAAGCGGTTACCTCGCTGTCCGAGCGGAAGGGCGGTCGTCCGCCAGGCCGGTTCGTAGCCCGCTGTGCGCTCGACTTGAAACGTGCTCGCGCTCATGGTTCCCCCTAGGCAGCGCTGGCCGGTTACAGGTGTGACTGCGAGAAAAATATATACCAACCGGTTTTTTATCCAGAGGGATCGCGACCCTTGGCCATGAAAAATACGGAAGGCGAGATTCCGGCAACTCGTACCTCCCCCTACCGTCCGTGCCGCCACCCCTCATCCGGCGTCGGGTCTCCGCCACCCGCACTGAAGCATCTCAAGGGGGCCCCTCGGGGCGCGTGCACCGGTTGTCGGACGTCCGGTGAACCCCGGGGGACGAAGAATGGCCGATTCGCATGGGGAGCCCCGGTTTGCGCGCGGATCGCGGGCGGGCTCCCCGCCCCCTGCGGGCCCGTCGGTCCCCGTGGGGCCGGTAGGGGGTCGGGGCGGGTGACTCGCGGGCCCCTCCGTACACGGGCCCCCGCAGTACACGGGTGGTGCGCGGGTTCCGGGGCCGGTGCGCCGCCGACGCGGGCCGCGGGGCGTGGCCGCCGGGTGGGGCGCGGGCGGGGTGCGGCGCCCCACGGGCTTCGTTCACCGTTTGCCTGCGTGAAGATTCCGGCATATGCCACCGGCCTGCGGGAGCGTGTGGCGGAGCCCGCCCGCCGCCGATCCGGCCACCGGCCGCGAGGGGGGAGGCGTACCGGTGCTCACCGGTGCCGGCCGGCACCGCCGCCGGACCGGCCTGGCGGCGGCCGGTCCGCCGGCCGGAGGGCGCCGGGCACCGGCCCGTCGGTGGAGGGGGCGACCCTGTGGTTCGAGCGGTGTTCCGGCGGGGCTCCGGTGTCGTTCCAGTGACTGCTGAGCGCGAATGCCGGTGAGCAAACCGCTAAAGCGGTTTTGTATCGGTTGCGTCAGGGGGGCGGTGATGCCCTTCTGTGGTCTGAACCTGGCGGCGGGGCAGCCTGCAGCGAGGGGTCACAGGGGTGTGCGAGCCAACCGCATGGTCGGTTCTCGGCCGTTTCGTGGCTGCCGGGCACCCCTTCCAGGACGACTCTCCCCGCCCTCCGGGCCCTCGGAAGAGGCCTGTCGTCGGCCTTCTGACCAGGAAAGTCCCAGTTCAAGGGGTGCGCTTCAGGGGTTGACGCGGCCACCGGCGGGCGAAAAACGGTACAGCCGGTTTGGTATTGACAAACCGGCCCGGCTGTTTTTTGCTCATTCCAGCGAAAGTCGAGGGCTCATCCATGGACGAAGCAGGGGAGTACGGCGTGGACATCGATGTACTGGGCGCACTGACCGTGCGGGAGAACGGGGTCTCCATCACGCCGACCGCCGCCAAGCCCCGTCAGGTGCTGGCCCTGCTCGCGCTCCACGCGGACCAGGTGGTCCCGGTGTCCGCGCTGATCGAGGAACTGTGGGGCGAGCAGCCGCCGCGCAGTGCCCGTACGACGCTCCAGACCTACGTGCTCCAGCTGCGCGGCCTGATCGCCACCGCGCTGGAGGGCACCGACGGGACGCGGACCCCCAAGGACGTGCTCGTCACGCTGCCCGGCGGCTACATGCTCAGCAGCGCCGGCGGGACCAGCGACGTCCGCGAGTTCGACCGGCTGGCCGGAATGGGCTACCGGGCCATGGACGCGGGCGACTTCCCCGGTGCCGCGCGGCTGCTGCGCGAGGCGCTGGCGCTCTGGTCCGGGCCGGCCTTCGCCGACGTGGAGGGCGGTGTACAGCTGGACATGGAGACGCGACGCCTGGAGGAGACCCGGCTGTGCGCGCTCGACCAGCGCATCGAGGCCGACCTGCGCCTGGGCCGGCACCGCGAACTCCTCGCGGAACTGACCGTCCTGGCCAGCCGCTACCGCATCCACGAGAACCTGCACGGGCAGTTCATGCTCGCCCTCCACCGCTCCGGCCGCCGCGGCGAGGCGCTCAACGTCTACCAGCGGCTGCGCGCCACCCTCGTCCGCGAGCTCGGCATCGAGCCGTCCTCCGCCCTGCGCAGTCTCCAGCGGTCGATCCTGATGAGCGGCCCGGAGAACCCGGCGGAATCCCCGGAGACGGCCCGCAAGCGGCTCGCCCGAGTGGGCTGACCGTTCATTAAAAGATCATTCGCCCACTCTTTTCCGGTACCTCCCGGAAATCCGTGGAACGAATTTGCGCATCAGGCAAGCGGAACAGAGGCGAACGAACTTATCTGCGGGCTGAACAGGGGTTCTGGCAGTCAATCGGAAGACGGCGTTTCGAATCCCGCGGCTGTTCGCCCCCTTCGGAGGTCTGCTCGACGTCGGCTTGAGAACGCGGTGATGCCGCCCTGGGCTGCCTTACCGTCATCGGGTCGAATACTGAAAACCGTGAGTATCTCGACAAAATAACGGAGGGGAGACGGGAGACCGTGGAGATTCAGGTTCTGGGTCCGTTGAGTGCCGAGGTCAACGGGGCATCGATCGTTCCTACGGCGGGCAAGCCGCGTCAGATCCTGGCGCTTCTCGCGCTCTACCCGGGCCGGGTGATGCCCGTACCGACCCTGATGGAGGAGATCTGGGGGACCAAGCTCCCGGAGAGCGCCCTCACCACCCTGCAGACGTACATCCTGCAACTGCGCCGCAGACTGGGCACCGCGATGGGGCCGGGCGCCCCGGGCACGGCCAAGGACGTGCTCGCGACCCGACACGGAGGCTACCTGCTCCAGATCCCGCAGGAGTCGGTGGACGTCCACGCGTACGAGGCCCTCGTGGCCGGCGGCCAGAGCGCCTTCGACGAGGGCGACGACGAACGTGCGGCGCAGATGCTGCGCAAGGCCCTCGACCTGTGGCAGGGACCCGCCCTCGTCGACGTCAAGGTCGGGCCGATCCTGGAGATCGAGGTGCTGAGGCTGGCGGAGAGCCGGCTGGTCACCACCGAGCGGCGCATCGACGTGGACCTGCGCCTGGGACGGCACAGCGAACTCCTCGCCGAGCTCACCGAGCTGATGGCCAGGAACCCCCAGCACGAGGGGCTGCACTCGCAGGCGATGGTCGCGCTGTACCGGTCGGGACGGCAGGCCACCGCGCTGGACGTGTACCGCAGGCTCCGGGCCCGGCTGATCGGTGAACTCGGCGTGGAACCCTCGCAGCAGCTCCAGCGCCTGCACCAGGCGATGCTCCGGGTGGACCCGGCGCTCGACGTGGCCGCGGGCCCGCGCCGCAGCTCGACCTTCGATCTCTACGCGGCCTGACGGAACGGGCCGCCCGGGGCGGCGGTCCGGGTACGGCGGGGCCGTGGCAGGGCGCGCGTCGACGGCTCCAGCGCGGCTGGCCGACGGCGTGAGCGGCTCTCCATCCGGTGGGACCAGGCTCGTCGCGACCCGGTGCGCGCCGACGCCCCGGTGGACGAGGGGAGAGGCAAGCCATGGACCGGCTGGAGCTCACGGAGCTGGCCCGCATCCTGCGGATCTGGGGAGGCGAGGAGGAGTGCGTGGAGCTGAGCGAGGACGTGCAGGACCTGTACTGGGACGAGCTGGGCTACGACTCGCTCTCCGTCCTGCAGGCCATCGGCTCCATCGAGCGCAAGTACGACGTACTCCTCGACGGTGAGCTGCTCGAACGGGCGGACACGCCGAGGAGCTTCCTGCGGTGCGTCAACCAGGTCCTGCGCAGCCGGGCCGCCGCCGCGGTGTGATCGCGGGTACCGGCGGGGCCGGCCGCGTGCGGAAATCGAGCGGCATTCCAAGGGGACTCCGGCGGATACAGACAGACTCTGCGTCAAGCGTTGAGAGAGGTGTCTGATGTCTGTCGAGCGAGTACACCGGATGTCACACGCGGTCGACGCGGCCGCACCGGCCGGGGTCCTGTACAACGTGGTGGCCGACACGGCGCCGTGGCCGCTGTTCCTGCCGGACACCGTGCACGTGGAGAGGCTTGAGTTCGACGGCACCACGGACCGGTACGCCCAGTGGGCGATCGAGGACGGGACCGCGCGGCCGTCGCTGTGGCGGCGGACCCTGGACGCGCACCACCGGCGCGTCGGCTTCCGCCAGGAGCGTCCGGCCGCCCCCGTGACCACCTCCGGCGGCTCGTGGAGCGTGGAGGAGCTTGCTCCGGGCTGGTCGCGGCTGTCGCTGGAGCAGGACATCACCGTCGCCGGGAACCGGACGGCGGACGTCGCGGGCGTGCTCGCGTCCGCGCAGGCCGAAGCCCGTGGCGTGCTCGGCCGACTGGCCGTCCTCGCGGAGCGCTGGCACAGGCTCGACGGGCTGCTGCTGTCCTTCGAGGACTCGGTGCGGATCCAGGGACCGGCCGAACCCGTCCACGAGTTCCTCTACCGGGTGGGCTCCTGGCCCGGCCGGGTCGCGCACGTCGTGGGCGCGGACGTCACGGAGGACCGCCCGGGGGTGCAGCGCACCCGTCTGGTCAACCTGGCCGACGACGGCTCCGCGTACACCACGGAGGAGGTGCGGGTGTGCTTCCCGGCGGCCGGCCGCATCGTCTTCAAGCGCACCCGGCCGCACCCCCTGCTGGCCGCGCACGCCGGGGAGTGGTCCGTCGAGCCGGACGCCACGGGGGTCACCGTGGTGTGCCGGCACGACGTGCTGCTGGACGCGGACGCGGTCGAGCGGATGCTGGGACCCGGCGCGGATCCCGCGCGGGCGGGCCGGCACGTGCGGGAGGTGCTGGGCCGCGAGAGCCGGGCCACCCTGGAGCCCGCGCAGCAGTACGCCAGGGAGTCGGTCAGGAGCCTGCGGCCGGTGTGAGCGGGCCTGGTGGCCGGCCGGGGCCTCCCGGCGGGGGCGGGCGGGCGGACAGGACCCGGCCCCTGGCCCGTACCCCCCGATCGCGGGGTGCGGGCCAGGGGCCGTTTTGGCGTCCGTCGTGGCGGTCGGCGGCCGCCGTGGCGGGGCTGGGGCCGCGGTGGGGGCGGGGGCCGCCCCGGCGCGCGTCAGGAGCCGCGGCCGGCGGCGCCCAGGGCGCGCAGGGTGGCCGGGGCCGCCAGACAGGGCATGACCACCCGCCAGAACCCGGCCAGCGTGCGCGGGGCGAGCCACTGGGGGTCGTCCCGGCCGAGCACCTCGAAGCCGAGCGTGGCCGCCACCACCGTCGTGGCGACGCTCTGGCGGTTGAGGCCGGGCAGCAGGGCGTCCTCGTGCGCCGCCTCCGTCAGCAGCCGGTGGACGTACTCGTGCCACTCCCCGGGCAGGGCGAACGACGACGGGTAGGTGGGCTCCCGGCTGAGCTGGAAGCCGGCCCGTGCCACTGTGTCGGACAGGAGCAGCCCGGCGAGGGCGTGGGAGCTGTCCGCCAGGGCCTGGAGGGCCGAGGTGCGCCGCGCGTACACCTCCCGGGCCGCCGAACGCAGCGCCCGCGCGGCAGCCGCCTCGACGGCCGCCGCGATCGCGGCCTTGTTCTCGAAGTGGAAGTGCAGTGCGCCCGGGCTGACCCCGGCTCCGACGCTGATCATGCTCAGCGTCGCCTCTGCGTACCCGCGCCGTCCGAACACCCTGGCCGCCGATTCGATCAGTGCGCGGCGGGTGCGGACAGCGCGTTCTTGTTTGATCACGCATAGCTCCTGTATCAGTTTCCTTCTATTATTAAACCGTCCCGTTGGTATTGGAAGCGGGTGCGGGTCCCTCCGGATGGCCTGTTCTGCATGGTTTTTCGCCTACTGATGGCCCGATTTAACCCTTTTATCGGAGGCCTGGCTGTGTTTTGGGGGCTTTGACAAACCGACGCAGCGGTTTGTATCTTCTTGACGTTGACCCAACCGAGCTTGAGGGAGGGGGGCAGATGAACCAGCGGACCATGGCTGTGCTGGAACCTCACACAGTCGCCGCGGGAGCGAACGGCGGTTTCTCACCGGCCGAAGGCCCGAGAACACCGCAGCACACGCCGACGCAGTCGGCGCTGTGGCGGATCCTCATCGTGGAGAGCAACTCGGCCGAGGCCGAGACGCTGGCGCGCGGTCTGCGCCGGCACGGGCACGAGGTCGACATCGTGGGTACCGGCGGCGAGGCGCTGCGCAGCTACGTGGATGCCGACCTGGTGCTCCTTGACCTGGAACTGCCCGACCTGGACGGCTTGGAGGTCTGCCGGGGCATCCGCGCCGCCCACGAGATCCCCCTGATAGCGGTCACCGCCCGGGGCAGTGAACTCGACCGGGTCCTCGGCCTCCAGGCGGGCGCGGACGACTACCTGGCCAAGCCCTACGGATTCCGCGAACTGATGGCCCGCATGGAGGCCGTCATGCGCCGGGCGCGCCCCACCCGGCCCGTCGCCGCCACCATCACCCGTGGTCCGCTGCGGATCGACTCGGGGACGCGCGAGGTGACGCTGGACGGGGTGCCCGTGGAGACCACCCGCAAGGAGTTCGACATGCTCTACCTCCTCGCGTCCCATCCCGACACCGTCATCCCCCGCAAGATGCTGATGCAGCAGGTGTGGGGCGACTCCTGGTCCCGCCGGACCGTGGACACGCACGTGAGCACCCTGCGCAACAAGATAGGCGCCGGATGGATCATCACCATCCGCGGCGTCGGCTTCCGGTTCGGCCAGGGCTGAACCCGGCCCACCCCGCGCACCCGCGCCGGAGCACGCAGACCACCGCAAGGAACCGAGGGGGGAACGACATGACGGTGACGGCACTGTGTCACGGGGAGGGCTGCCGCGGCGCCGGAGCCGACGGACGCCCCCGCCGGCGTACGGTCCGGGGCAGCCGGCTGTGCCGGACCTGCCGGGACCACCTCTCGGCGGGCCTCGGGGAACTGGCGCACCTGTACGAGGAGTGCGGGCGCGTCCTCGGCGGGATGACCCCCGGCAGCCTGCGCGAGCGCACGACCGGCGGCGAGCCGCCCGGACTCCCCTTCAACGGGGCCGCGGCCGACGTACGGGCCCGGATGGTCTCCGTGCTCGGCTCCTGGGGCGGACTCGTCGCACAGGAGCGCGGGTTCCCCGCACCGCCGCGCACCGTCGCCGCCCTGACCGGCTTCCTGCAGCGCAACGCCGACTGGATCGCCGCCCACCCGGCGGCCTCGGAGGCCTCCGAGGAGATCGCCCGCCTGGTCCGGTCCGGACGCCGCGCCGCCTTCCCCGACCCGGCCCGCACCTTCCGCCTCGGCGACTGCCCCGAACCCGGCTGCCCCGGAGCCCTGGCCCTGTCCGTCCGCGACGCGGACCGGACCGCCGGCCGGGCGGTCGTGTGCGACAGCGACCCGGCCCACCGCTGGACCAGCGACCGGTGGAGCGAGCTGAGCGACTCCATGGAGGCCGGGCGGGCGCCCGGCGCCGCCGCGCCGGCCACCGAACGCTGGCTCACCGCCGGCGACATCGCGCAGCTGTGGCACACCCCGACGGGCACCGTGTACCGGCTGGCGAGCGAGGAGCGGTGGCGCCGGCGCAACCGCGCGGGCCGTACGTACTACAGCGAGAGCGACGTCCGCGCCTGCTTCGACCGCCGTGCCGCGGCCCGCACCTGAGCCACGCCCCACCGGCCGGCCGCACGACGGTCCGCGGGGATCCGCACGACGGTCCGCCGGGGATCCGCACGACGGTCCGCCGGGGATCCGCACGACGGTCCGCCGGGGTCCGCACGGCGACGGGCGGAGCCCGGAGGGCGCGGTCTGACCTGGTCTTGACATTCCCTTGGCCGTTCTCCGACCCACCGGACCGGCCCTTGTGGAACCTGACCGAGTCCTGAATCCAGCACCATTGAACGGCCGCTCGCGTCCGAAGAACCTTGTAGTCAAGATCCGGTGCACTGTCTCCGGAGGCGAATTCAAGGAGTCGTGATGGACGCACCGGTCATCGTCGTCGGCGCGGGCCCCGCGGGCATGATGCTCGCGGGCGAACTGCGGCTGGCGGGAGTCGCCGTCGTCGTCCTGGAGCGCCTGGAGCGCCGCACGGGCGAATCGCGCGGCCTCGGCTTCACCGCGCGCACTCTGGAGACCTTCGACCAGCGCGGCATCCTCGCGCGCTTCGGCGACATCGAACGCAGCACCCTCGGCCACTTCGGTGGCCTGCCCCTCGACTTCGGCGTCCTCGACGGAGCCTGCCAGGCGGCCAAGACCGTTCCGCAGTCCGTCACCGAAACGCACCTGGAGGAATGGGCCACGGGCCTGGGCGCCGACATCCGGCGCGGCCACGAGGTGCTCGCGCTGCGCGAGGACGAGGACGGCGTCGAGGTCGAGGTGCGCGGACCGGACGGGGTCCACACCCTGCGCGCGGCCTGGCTGGTGGGCTGCGACGGCGGGCGCAGCACCGTGCGCAAGGCGGCCGGCTTCGACTTCCCCGGCACGGCCGCCACCATGGAGATGTACCTCGCCGACATCAAGGGCATCGAGCTCAAGCCCCGCATGATCGGCGAGACCCTGCCCGGCGGCATGGTGATGGTCGGTCCGCTGCCCGGCGGCACCACCCGCATCGTCGTCTGCGAACGCGGCACCCCGCCGCGGCGGCGCGAGGCCCCGCCGTCCTTCGAGGAGGTCGCCGCCGCCTGGCAGCGGCTGACCGGCGAGGACATCTCGGCCGCCGAGCCGGTGTGGGTGAGTGCCTTCGGAGACGCGGCCCGGCAGGTCACCGAGTACCGGCGCGGCCGCGTACTGCTGGCGGGCGACGCCGCGCACATCCACCTGCCCGCGGGTGGGCAGGGAATGAACACCGGTATCCAGGACGCGGTCAACCTCGGCTGGAAGCTGGCCTCCGTGGTCCGGGGCCGGGCCCCGCTCGCCCTGCTCGACACCTACCACGGGGAACGGCACCCGGTCGGCCGGCGGCTGCTGATGAACACCCGGGCCCAGGGGCTGCTGTTCCTGAGCGGCGCCGAGGTGCAGCCGCTGCGCGACTCCCTGCGCGAGCTCATGGCGTACGAGGACGTGGCCCGCCACCTCGCGGCCATGGTGACCGGACTGGAGATCACCTACGACGTCGGCAGGGGCGGCCACCCGCTGCTCGGCCGCCGGATGCCCGGACTGGAACTGGACGGGCCCGGCGGGCGGACCTCCGCCACCGCGCTGCTGCACCCCGCCCGGGGCGTTCTGCTGGACCTGGCCGACAACCCGCGGCTGCGCCAGCGCGCCGCCGCCTGGGGCGACCGGGTGGACACCGTCACCGCCCGCCCCGCCGGCCCGTCCGGGGGCGAGCTGCCGGACGACACCACCGCCCTGCTGATCCGGCCCGACGGGTACGTGGCCTGGGCCGCGCCCGGCAGCCACCACGACCTGCCGATGGCGCTGGAGCGCTGGTTCGGCCCCGCATGAGGCCGGCCGGCCGACCCTGAGCGTCGCGCGCCCGACGGCCCGCGTTCCGACGGCCATCGCGCCGGTCCGGGGGAGCGGCGCGTCCGGCTGCCCGCGGACGAGCAGATCAAGAGCACCGCACGCGCATCCCCGAGCACCTCACGAGGAGACACCACCACCATGGCAACGCCCCTGGCAACCATCGAGCGAACCCCGTCCGGACCGGCCGGGGAACGCCGTGAGATCGTCCGGGCCGCCCGTACGGTCCTGGCCCGCGAGGGCTGGACGCGCTGCACCGCCGGGGCCACCGCGGCCGAGGCGGGCGTGCTGACGGACACCGTCGCGCTGCACTTCCCCGACCACGAGCAGCTGCTGCTGGGCGTGCTGCTGGACAGCTCCGCCTCCGTGGCGGCGGCCCTCGCGGCCGTCGCCGACAGCTACCTCGAAGAGATCACCGACCTCGAAGCGGACCTCATCGCCCTCGGCCGGGCCTGGCTCGCGCCGCTGGAGGCCTTCCGCGAGCACTTCGCCATCGTCCGGCACATCAGCGCCGAGGTCACCCGGCTGCCGGCCGAGGCCGTCGAGAAGTGGCAGGCAGCGGGTCCCCGGCAGGCCCGTCGCGAGCTGGCCCAGCGGCTGCGGCGCCTGGCGGTCCGCGGCCTGCTCGACATCCCCGACGCCGACCAGGCGGCGGAACGGTTCATCCTGCTGGTCCCCTCCACCGTCGTCCAGCGCTCCTTCCTGGGCGCGCTGCCGGTGCCCCAGGAGGAAGCCGACGCGCTCATCGCGGACGGCGTCGCCGACTTCATCCGCCTGTACCACGCCTGACCCCCTGCCCTCCCCTCACGGAAGAGAGAGACAACGCATGCAGCACAGCAATCTGATCGTGGCGCGGATGGACAGCATGTCGAAGGACCAAGTGACCCGTCTCTTCTCCGAGTTCGACAAGACGGACATGCCGGAGCGGATGGGCACCCTGCGCCGTCGCCTGTTCATGTACAAGGGCCTCTACTTCCACCTCCAGGACTTCGCCGACGACGACGGCGGCCGACGCATCCAGGAATCCCGTACGGACCCGCGCTTCATGAGGATCAGCCACGACCTGCTGCCCTTCATCCAGCCCTACGACCCGGCCACCTGGCGGACCCCCGCCGACGCCATGGCCACCCGCTTCTACGACTGGTCGGCGTCCGAGTGAGCACCGGCCGGGCCGACACGAGGGGAGGGCCGTAGCGGTGGCTCGCCGGGTAGTGATCACGGGGCTCGGGGTGCTGGCGCCGGGAGGCATCGGCACCAGCGACTTCTGGAGCCTGCTCAGTTCGGGGCGCACGGCGACGCGGGGGATCACCCGCTTCGACCCCTCCGGCTTCCGGACCAAGGTGGCCGCCGAGGCCGACTTCGACCCGCTCCTGCACGGGCTGACCCCGCAGGAGGTCCACCGCATGGACCGGGCCGCGCAGTTCGGCGTGGTCGCGGCGCGCGAGGCGCTCGCCGACAGCGGCCTCGACCTCGCCGCGCTCGACCCCCACCGCACCGGGGTCAGCGTCGGCACCGCCGTCGGCGCGATCGGCGGACTCGACCGCGCCTACCGGGTGGCCGGCGACGACGGCCGCCTCGCCCAGGTCGACCACACCCGGGCGCCGGAGCACCTGTACGAGCAGTTCGTGCCCAGTTCCTTCGCGGCCGAACTGGCCTGGGCCGCCGCGGCGGAGGGACCGGCCACGGTGGTCTCCACCGGCTGCACCTCCGGGATCGACGCCGTCGCCCACGCGGCCGACCTCATCCGCGAGGGCGTCGCCGACATCATGGTCACCGGAGCCACCGACGCCCCGATCACCCCGCTCATCCTGGCGGGCTTCGACGCGGTCAAGGCCACGACCTCCTACGACGACCGGCCCGAAGCCGCCTCCCGGCCCTTCGACGCCACCCGCAAGGGGTTCGTCCTCGGCGAGGGCGCGGCCGTCTTCGTCCTGGAGGAGCTGGAGAGCGCCCGTCGGCGCGGCGCGCACCTCTACGCCGAGATCGCCGGCCACGCCTCCCGGTCCAGTGCCCACCACATGACCGGGCTGCGCCCCGACGGCCGAGAACTGGCGGAGGCCGTCACGGTGGCGCTCGACGAGGCCCGGCTCTGCCCCTCCGACCTCGACTACGTCAACGCGCACGGCTCCGGCACCCGGCAGAACGACCGCCACGAGACCGCCGCCTACAAGCTGGCCCTCGGGCGGCACGCCTACCGGACCCCGATCAGCTCGGTGAAGTCGATGATCGGGCACTCGCTCGGCTCCATCGGCTCCATGGAGATCGCCGCGTCCGTCCTCGCGATGGAGCACCACGTGGTGCCGCCCACCGCCAACCTGCGCACCCGGGACCCCGAGTGCGACCTCGACTACGTCCCGCTCGTCGCCCGGGATCACCGTACCGATGCCGTCCTGACCGTCGGCAGCGGGTTCGGCGGGTTCCAGAGCGCGATGGTGCTGGCCCGCCCCGACAGGAGGACCGCATGAGCAGGACCCTGGTCACCGGTATCGGAGTGGCCGCCCCCAGCGGGCTCGGAGTGGAGGACTTCTGGGCGGCGACCCGGGTCGGCAAGAACGCCATCGCGCCCGTGACCCGCTTCGACGCCTCCTCCTACCCCGCCCGGCTGGCCGGGGAGATCCACGGCTTCGACCCCGCCGAGCACCTGCCGGGTCGCCTCATCCCGCAGACCGACCGTGTCACCCAGCTCGCCCTCGTCGCCGCCGACTGCGCCTTCGCCGACGCGGGCCTGGCACCGGGGGACATCCACCCCTGCGACATGGGCGTGGTCACCGCGGCCGGTTCCGGGGGCATGGAGTTCGGCGAGCGGGAGCTGCACAACCTCTGGAGCCGCGGCGCCAAACACGTCAGCGCCTACCAGTCCTTCGCCTGGTTCTACGCCGTCAACAGCGGGCAGATCTCCGTCCGCCACGACCTGCGCGGACCCGCGGGCGTCGTCGTCGGCGAACAGTCGGGCGGGCTCGACGCCCTCGCCCACGCCCGGCGCCAGCTCCGCAAGGGCACCCGGCTGATCGCCGCCGGCGGGTTCGACTCCTCCCTCTGCTCCCTGGGCTGGGCCGCGCACCTGGCCGGCGGACTCGTCTCCACCGTCGCCGAACCCGAGCGCGCCTACCTGCCCTTCGACGAGGCGGCCGCCGGCTACGTACCGGGCGAGGGCGGGGCCCTGCTGATCCTGGAGGACGAGGACGGCGCCCGAGCCCGCGGGGCCCGCACCGTCCACGGCGAACTCGCCGGGCACGCCTCCACCCTCGACCCCCGCCCGGGCAGCGGACGCGAGCCCGGCCTGCGCCGGGCCATCGACGCGGCCCTCGCCGACGCGGGTGTCCACCCCGTCGAGGTCGACGTGGTCTTCGCCGACGCCGCCGGCACCCCCCGCCTCGACCGGGAGGAGGCCGAGGCCATCACGGCCGTCTTCGGGCCCCGGGGGGTGCCGGTCACCGCACCCAAGACGATGACCGGCCGGCTGAACTCCGGTGCGGGGATGGTCGACGTGGCCGCGGCGCTCCTGGCCATGCGCGAGGGGCTCATCCCGCCGACCACCAACGTCACCCTGTCCGCCGCCTACGACATCGACCTGGTCACGGCGTGGCCCCGCACCGCCTCGGTGCAGACCGCGCTGGTCCTCGCCCGCGGCCGCGGCGGCTTCAACTCCGCGGTCGTGCTGCGTTCCGTCGACTGACGGACGCCGCCCACCGGCGTCCGCACACCCCGCCCCCGTCCGGCCCGGACGGGAGCTCCCCGTATCCCGCGGCCGCGACTGGCCGGCCGCGGAAGACCGATGAAGGGACCCTCCGTGTCCAAGCAGCAGTTCACCTTCGACGACCTCAAGCGCATCCTCCTGGAGGGCGCGGGCGCCGACGAGGGAGTCGACCTCGGCGGCCCCATCCTCGACACCGACTTCGAGTCGCTGGGCTACGAATCGCTGGCCCTCCTGGAGACGGGCGGGCGGATCGAGCGCGAGTTCGGCATCACCCTCGACGACGACGTCTTCTCCGACCACAGCACCCCCCGTTCGCTCGTCGAGGCCGTCAACGAGAGCCTCCGGGCCCTCGTCAGCGCCTGACGCGGACCGTCCCCACCACAGCCTGGCCCAAGAGAGGGAGTACGCCCATGGCCATCGAGCAGGACTGCACCGAATCCCAGGTGATCGTGGTCGGCGCGGGCCCTGTCGGTCTGCTGCTCGCCGGGGAACTCCGGCTCGCGGGCGCGGACGTGGTGGTCCTCGACCGGCTCGCCGCGCCGACCACCGAATCCAGGGCCTCCACCCTGCACGCCCGCACCATGGAGATCCTCGACAGCCGGGGTCTCCTCGACGCCCTGGGTGACGTACCGGGCGAGGAGGCCGGCCATTTCGGGGGGATCCCCTTCGGCCTCGGCCTACCGGGCCCCCACCCCGGGCAGTGGAAGGTCCCGCAGGCCCGGCTGGAGGAACTGCTCGGGCAGTGGGCCGCCGACCTGGGCGCGGACGTGCGGCGCGGCCACGAGCTGACCGGGCTGTCCGACACCGGCGACGGGGTCCTCGCCGAGGTGCGCGGCCCCGACGGCACGGCCCTGGCCTTCCGAGCCGCGTACGCGGTCGGCTGCGACGGCGAGGACAGCGCCGTGCGCCGGCTGGGCGGCTTCGAGTTCCCGGGCACCGACGCCGGGCGCGAGCTGCTGCGGGCCGACGTGACGGGCATCGACGTCCCCGCCCGCCGCTTCGAGCGGCTGGAGGGCGGACTCGTCGTCGCGGCCCGCCGCCCCGACGGGGTGACCCGGGTGATGGTGCACGAGTTCGGGGCGCGGCCCCGGGGCGCGGCGCCCTCCTTCGAGGAGGTCGCCGACACCTGGAAGCGCATCACCGGCGAGGACATCGGCGCGGGCACCCCGCTGTGGGTGAACTCCTTCGGCGACGCCTCCCGCCAGGCCGCCCGGTACCGCCGGGGCCGGCTCTTCCTCGCGGGGGACGCGGCGCACCAGCAGATGCCCGTCGGCGGCCAGGCCCTCAACCTCGGGCTCCAGGACGCCTTCAACCTGGGCTGGAAGCTGGGCGCCGCGGTCACCGGACACGGAGGCGAGGAACTCCTCGACAGCTACCACGAGGAACGGCACGCCGTCGGGCGGGCCGTGCAGGGCAACATCAGGACACAGGCGCTGCTGCTGCTGGGCGGACCCGAGGTCGACGCGGTCCGCGAGGTGTTCGCGGAACTGACCGGCCACGAAACCGTCCGCACCCACCTGGCCGGGATGATCTCGGGCCTCGACGTCCGCTACGAGGTCGGCCCGGGCGACGGCCCGCTGCTCGGGCTGCGGCTGCCCCCCGTCGACCTCGTCGAGGAAGAGGGGGCCACCACCACCCCGGAGCTGCTGCGCCAGGGCCGGGGGCTGCTGCTGCTGGCGCCGGGCGACGAGGCCCACGGGGCGCGGCTGCGCGCCGCCGCAGGGCCCTGGGCGGGCCGGGTGCGCGTCGCGACGGCCGCGTCCGCCCCGGTGGCGGACGGGCGGGACCTGCCCGGCGGTGTCGCCCTGCTGGTCCGGCCCGACGGGCACGTCGTCTGGTCGGACACCGGGCGGGGCGCCGACGGGACGGACGCGGCCGGGACGGGCGACACCGCCCTGACGGCCGCCCTGGAACGGTGGTTCGGGGCGGAACCGGCGCGGACCCCGCACCGCCCCGCCCGCCGGGACCCGGTCACGGTCGCGCCGGCGGCGGCGCCGGTACGGGGACGGAGCAACGGTATGGAGCGCCTCGCGGGCAGGACGGCCCTGGTCACGGGATCGAGCCGGGGCATGGGCCGGGCGGCCGCGATCCGGCTGGCCGAGGAGGGCGCGCTCGTCGCCGTCCACTACACCAGCGACGAGGCGGCCGCCCGGGAGGTCGTCGCCTCGGTCGAACGCGACGGCGGCCGCGCCTTCGCGGTACGGGCCGAACTCGGGGTTCCCGGGGACGTGGACGGGCTGTTCGCCGTCCTGGAACGGGACCTGCTGGACCGCACCGGCAGCACCGACCTGCACATCCTGGTCAACAACGCCGGGGTGATGGGCGGGGTCGGACCGGACGCGATCACCCCCGACCAGTTCGACCGGATCTTCGCGGTCAACGCGAAGGCCCCGTTCTTCCTGATCCAGCGGGCGCTGCGGAACATGCCCGACGGCGGCCGGATCATCAACATCTCCTCCGGCCTGACCCGGTTCGCCAACCCGGACGAGATCGCCTACGCGATGAGCAAGGGAGCCCTCGAACAGCTCGCCCTGCACTTCGCGAAGGCCCTCGGCCCGCGCGGCATCACCATCAACTCGGTGGCGCCGGGCATCACGCGCAACGGCAACCCGGTCTTCGACGTCCCCGAAGCCGTCGAACAGATGGCGGCGCTGTCCACCTTCAACCGTGTCGGCGAGCCCGATGACGTCGCCGACGTGGTGGCCTTCCTCGCCACCGACGAGGCCCGCTGGATCACCGGCTCCTTCGTCGACGCCACCGGCGGCACCCTGCTCGGCTGAGCAGGCCGCCGCCGGCCCGAAGACCGCCGGCGCAACCCCGCGCCGCGCCGGCGCCGGGGCGGGCCGCCGGGGATCCCTCCAACGTGAGCATGCAGTACCCGACGAGAACCCCGCCCGTCGGCGAGCGGCCCCGGGCCCGGTCGGCCCTGGTGTCCGTACTCGCCGCGAACATGCTGGTCGACGCATTGGAGGTGTCCGCGACCCTGGTGGCACTGCCGTCCGTCGGCGCCGACCTCGGACTGTCCGTCCCCCAACTGCAGTGGCTCGTCAGCGGGTTCGCCGCGGGCTTCGGCGGGCTCCTGCTGCTCGGCGGCCGGCTCGTCGAACACCTCGGCCGCCGCCCGGTCTTCCTCGCCGCGCTCCTCGTCTTCGCCGCCGCCTCCCTCGTGGGCGCGCTGACGGACAGTGCGGCCCTGCTGACCGTCACCCGCGTGGTCAAGGGCGGCTGCGTGGCGCTGACCGCCCCCACGGGCCTGGCCATCGTCATGGCGGCCGTTCCCGACGGCCCGGCCCGCCGCCGGGCCGTGTCCCTCTACTCCTTCTTCGGCGCCGCCGGGTTCTGCGCCGGCCTGCTCCTGTCGGGGCTGCTCACCGGCTCCGGCTGGCGCTGGACCTTCGCGTTCCCGGCCCCCGTCGCCCTGCTGCTGTTCGCGGCCGGCCTGGTGCTCGTACCGCGGGACCGGCCCGGTCCCCGCCCGGCGGCCGGGGACCGGTGGCGGGCGGTGACCGCCGCGCTCGCGCTGACCGCGACCGTCCTGCTGCTGGTGGACGGCCTCGGCGGCCTCGGCGCTCCGGCCGGGCAACGGCGCCGCGCGGCCCTCKCGTTCGCGGGGGCCCTGGTGTGCGCCGCCGTCCTCGTACGGGCCGAACGCACCGCCGCGCGCCCGCTCCTGCGGACCGCGCTGCTGCGGCACGCGCCGCTGCTGCGCTCCGCGCTGGGGGCGGCCGCGCTCAACGGCTCGTACGTGGGCTTCCTGCTCATCGCCACCCTCCACCTGAGGGAGGCCGGCTGGAGCCCCTGGCAGACCGCGCTGGCCTTCCTGCCGGCCGCCGCACCGCTCGCGCTGAGCGCCCTGCACTCGGCGCGGATCGCCACCCGGCTGGGCCCGGCCCGCGCCGTCGCCGCGGGCGCGGCCGCCGCACCGCTCGGCTACGCCCTCTACCCGCACACCGGCGGGGGGCCGGTGCACCCCACCGACCTGCTGCCCGCGACCGCCTGCGTGGGCGTCGCGTTCGTGCTCGCCTTCACTGCCCTGCACCTCCAGGCCACCGCTTCGCTCCCGCCCGGACTCCAGGCGGCGGGGGGCGGGCTCTACCAGACCTGCGTACAGCTCGGGGCGGCCCTGACCGTGGCCCCGACATCCGCGTTGTACGCGGCCGGCCGGGGCCCCGCGCTCTGGCTGGTCACCCTCGTCGGCCTGGCCGGCGCGGGCGTCGCCCTCGGTGGGCTGGCGCCCGCGCGCGGCCGTCATCCTCCCGTGCCGGGATCCCCTCGTCTTCCCGACCCGGCACTCCCGACCACGGACGGCCGGGGACACCCGTCCGTCCCGACCCGGAAAGCACTATGAACACACTCCACATGTCACAGACATACGAGACAGACAACGGCCTGGTCCACATGACCCGGCCCGACATGGCGATCCTGTCCACGGCCGGGCTGCGCGAGCGCACCCGGATCCTGGAGCAGTACGTCCGTGAGGAACTCGGCCGCATCCTCGGGATCGAGCCGCACCTCGTCGACACCACGGGCCGCCCCATGGGCTGCCTCGGGATCGGCTCGATCTCCGGTATAGAGCTCCAGTACCGGATGGAGGCCACCCTCGGCGTCGACGTGAACCTCCAGCGGCTGCTGCTGGCCAACAGCGCGCAGGAACTCATCGACTGCCTCGCCGGCCAGCTCGGCCCCGAGGCCCACCTGCACGGGGCTGCGGTGACGGCATGACGACGACGACCCTTCTGCCGGCCGCGAGCCCGGTGGTGAACCACCGGGACCTCGCGCGCCCCGACTTCACCCTGTCCGCCGACCGTGTCGACCTGTGGCTGATCCGCCGCCCCACCGGGGCGGACGCCGAAGCCCTGGCCCTCGACGACCTGGACGAGGCGGAGCGCAAGCGCACCGACTCCTTCATCCGCAGGTCGGACGGCCTGCTCTACGCCGCCGCGCACGTCGCGGTGCGCCGCCTGCTCGGGCGGTACACGGCCGTCGCGCCCCAGGACGTCCGCTTCATGCGCGAGCCGTGCCCCGGGTGCGGAGAGCCGCACGGACGCCCCGCCCTGTCGCCCCCGCCGCCGCCGCTGCACTACTCCCTCTCGCACAGCGGGGGAGTGGCCATGGTCGGTGTCGCCACCGTGCCGCTGGGCGTCGACGTGGAGAAGCTGCCCGGCGCGGAGACGGTCGACATCTGCTCCAGGGCACTGCACCCGGACGAGCAGCTGGAGATCGCGGAGGCGGCGTCCGGCGAGGAGCGGCGGCAGCTGTTCGGCCAGATCTGGACCCGGAAGGAAGCATTCCTCAAGGGCATCGGGACAGGGTTGAGCCGTTCGCCCGCCGAGGACTACCTCGGCACCGACCAGGACCGTCACCCGGACGGCTGGACCATGGTCGGCGTCCCCGCCGACACCACCCACGCCGCGGCGGTCGCCGTGACCGGGCCGGTCCCCGCGGTGGTCGACGTCCGGTGGGTGCCCGACCACTGGCTCTCCGCCGACCACACGGTCTGCGGGGCCACCGCCCCCGGACCGCTCCCCGCGGTCCACGCCAGCCGACCGCAGATAGGGACGTGACCGGATGACCCGCACCGCCTTCGTCTTCCCGGGACAGGGATCCGCCCACGCCGGTCCGGCAGCGGAGCTGCTCGCCCTGCGGCCGGACCTCGCCGCCACGTACTACCGCACCGCCGACGACATCCTCGGCATCCCGCTCTCACAGCTCCTGCGGGACGGCTCCGCCCGGGCGTTCGAGGACCCGGCGGTGGCCCAGCCGGCCGTCTTCCTGACGAGCCTGGCCGTACTGGAGGTGCTGCGCGGCGAGGGCGTGGAGCCGGACGCGGTCGTGGGGCACAGCCTCGGCGAGTACGCGGCGCTGGTGGCGGCGGGCGTCCTGGAGTGGACCGAGGCGCTGTGGCTCGTCCGGCTGCGCAGCGAGCTCGTCGCCACGGTCGGGGACCGCATCGGCAGCTCCACGGCCGCCGTCAGCGGTCCGGGCCGCGCGGACCTGGCGCGCCTGTGCGCCGAGGCCCGCGCGGCCACCTCCCGCGTGGTGGAGGTGGCCGGGGACAACGGACCCCGCCAGACCGTGGTCTCCGGGGAGGCGCAGGCGGTGGCCCACGTCGCGGCGGCGGCCGGCGCGGCCGGGGCCCGGGTGACCTGGCTGCGCACGGGCGGCCCCTTCCACTCCAGCCTGCTGCGCGAGGCCGAGGCGGAGTTCACCGAGACGCTGATCGCCACGGAGTTCCGCGATCCGGCCGTGCCGCTCGTCTCCGGTGTCACCGGCGGATGGGTGGCCACCGCCACCGAGGCCGTCGTCGCCCTGCGCAGCCAGCTCACCACCCCGGTGCGCTGGACCCAGGCCGTCGGGACGCTCGCCGCCTCGGGCACCCACCGGTTCGTGGAGGTGGGCCCCGGCCAGGTGCTCGGCGGGCTGGTCCGCCGCATCCTGCCCGAGGCCCGGATCCACGCCACGCACACCGCCGAGGGCCTGGCCGAGGCGCTCGCCGCCCTCGCCCCCACCCCCGTCTGAGGGCCGCGGCCGCAGTCACGCAGACCCGCCGCGGCGGCCGCGGACGGGAGGTCACGACCCGAGGAGCAGTCCGTGGACACCCATCAGCAGGGCCAACTCGTGCGTCTGGTGCGGGGACGGCCCGACACCGTGCAACTGGCGGCGCTGACCGCCGCGGTCCTGGCCCGGGCGGCGGCCTACGAGGGCCAGCACGGCGGCACCGCCGGCGGCGGGYCCGCGCTGGCGCGCCGGTGCCCTTCGGCGCGGACGCGTTCCTTCGCCGGCTCGCGCGGCCGGCGTGACGACCCGTCCGGGGCGGCCTGAGCCGGGCCCCGCACGGCCCGGCCTCCACGCCCGGCCCCCGCACGGCCCGGCCCCCACGGCCGGCCCACACGGCTGGCCCCCCCCACGCCCGGCCCCCCGCACGGCCCGGCCCCGTACCGACCGCGGCTCTCCCGCCGTACCCGACCACGCCGACCCTGCCCCGCCCCCGTACCGCCCCGGCCTCCCGCCGGGGCGGTACGGGGGCGGGGCACCGTCGTGACCACCATCCGGCCGAGAGGGCCGGGAAAGGGATACACCATGAACGTCCACAAGGGACTGATCCTCGACGAGACCGCCAAGTTCCACCTGGACGCGCAGGACGAGCGGCCCTTCGTCCCGGGCACGACCGAGATCTGGCCCGCCGGGGCCGTGCTGGACGAGCGGGACCGTAAGGCGCTGGTCGAGGCGGCGCTGGAGATGCGGATCGCCGCCGGACCCAGTTCGCGGCGGTTCGAGTCGCGCTTCGCCCGCAAGCTGGGGCGGCGCAAGGCGCACCTGACCAACTCGGGTTCCTCGGCGAACCTGCTGGCCATGACCGCCTTCACCTCGCACCTGCTGGAGGACCGGCGGCTGCGGCGCGGCGACGAGGTGATCACGGTGGCCGCCGGGTTCCCGACGACCGTCAATCCGATCATCCAGAACGGGCTCGTCCCGGTCTTCGTCGACGTCGAGCTCGGCACGTACAACACCACGGCCGAGCGGGTGGCCCGGGCCATCGGACCCAAGACCCGCGCCATCATGATCGCCCACGCCCTCGGCAACCCCTTCGAGGTCGCGGAGATCGCACAACTCGCCCAGGAACACGACCTGTTCCTCATCGAGGACAACTGCGACGCCGTCGGCTCCACCTACGACGGACAGCTGACGGGCACCTTCGGCGACATCACCACCGTGAGCTTCTACCCGGCGCACCACCTCACGATGGGCGAGGGCGGCTGCGTGCTGACCTCGAACCTGGCCCTCGCGCGGATCGTGGAGTCCCTGCGCGACTGGGGCCGGGACTGCTGGTGCGAGCCGGGCGAGACCAACAAGTGCCTCAAGCGCTTCGACTACCAGATGGGGACCCTCCCGGAGGGGTACGACCACAAGTACATCTTCTCCCACGTGGGGTACAACCTGAAGGCCACCGACATCCAGGCGGCCCTCGGCCTGACCCAGCTCGACAAGCTGGACGACTTCTGCGACGCCCGGCGCCGCAACTGGCGACGGCTGCGCGACGGCCTCGACGGCCTGCCGTACCTGATCCTGCCGGAGGCCACCCCGCGCAGCGACCCGAGCTGGTTCGGGTTCGCGCTCACCGTGGACCCGCAGGCGCCCTACACCCGGGCCGCCCTCGTGGACTTCCTGGAGGGGCGGAAGATCGGCACCCGGCGGCTGTTCGCGGGCAACCTCACCCGCCACCCCGCCTACATCGGTGAGCCCCACCGCATCGTCGGCGACCTCACCAACAGCGACATCATCACCGACCAGACCTTCTGGATCGGCGTGTACCCGGCTCTGACCGACGAGATGCTCGACTACGTCATCGCCTCCGTCAAGGAGTTCGTCGGCGGCCGGTCCTGACCGCCGACACCGCCGTGGTCCCGCGCCGAGCCGCCCGCATCCCGCCCGAGACGTCCTTCACCAGGAGCGGACCTTGCCCACGCAACCCGACGACATCGCGGACCTGCGCGCCCAGGTGGGGCTCATGCGCGACCGCATCGAGCTACGGGAACTCTTCGACCGCTACGTCCTCGCCCTCGACGCGCTCGGCGGAGCCGGCCACGACGAGGCCGCATTCGCCGACCTCTGCACCGAGGACGCCACCTTCCTCTTCCCCATCGGCGGCTGCCGGGGCGTCGAGGGCTTCACCGCCTTCCAGCGGGAAGCCAGGGCGCGCTGGGCGCGGACCCATCACCTCAGCACCAACCACTCCGTCACCCTCGACGGGGACGGGGCGGCGCTGCGCGTCCACCTGATCGCCACCCACGTCCACCACGCGGAGCCGGAGTCCTCCCGGCCGTTCGAAGTGGGCGGCTACTACGACGCCCGGGCCGTGCGCACCGCGGACGGCTGGCGGCTGAGCGAGGTCGCCTTCCACGTCGTGTGGTCCTCCGGCGACCCCCTGCCCGAGTTCGCCGGAGCCCGGGGGTGAGCGCCCGATGAACGCCGTCCGAATCGCCGGATACCTCGTCCCCCCGTACGCGCCCGCCCGCGAGCGGGGCCTGCCGCACGAGGGCTCCGGGCCCGCCGCGGCCGGCCCACGGCCCCCGGCGTCCGGGCCGGCCCGTGCCCACCCGCAGGGCCGGGACTCCGCGCAGGCCCGTGTTCCGGGCCGGCCGTCCGCCGGCCGCCTCCCGTCCGTCGCGCTGACGACGCTGCTGCGCCGCCGGGCGGCCTGGGGGATCGCCCTGGCCCGGTCCCGGGCCGCGCGCCGCTGACCTTCCGACCCCCGATCCGCCAGGAGAACCCGTATGGCCACCTCGCCACAGCCCGGCACGCCCGGGGTGCGGGCCCTCACCCTCGACGCGGGCGGGATCCCGCTGTCGGGGCTGCTCGCCCTGCCGGCGCAGCCCGTGCCCCGGGCCGTCGTGGTGGCCCTGCACGGCGCCGGCATGAGCGCCGGTTACTTCGACAGCCGGGCCCGCCCCGGGCTGTCGCTGCTCGAACTCGGGGCCTCCCTGGGCTACACCGTCCTCTCCCTGGACCGGCCCGGCTACGGGGCCTCGGCGGCGGCGCTGCCCGAGGGGCAGGAACTCGCCGGGCAGACCGAGACCCTCCTCGCGGCCCTGGAGGACTTCGCCCGCGGCCACGAACTCGGCGCGGGCTACTTCCTCGTGGCCCACTCCAACGGCGGCCGGCTCGCCCTGTCCGCCGCGGGCGCCGGGGGCGGTTTCGCGCCGCTCGGCGTGGACCTGTGCGGGCTCGGCCGGCGTTTCGCCGTGGATCTCCAGCAGCTGCCCGGGGCGGCTGACCTGAGGGGTCAGTGGCGCCGCCACTGGGGGGCGTTGCGCTTCTACCCCCCGGACGCCTTCCGGCAGGGCGCGGAACTGATCCGTCCGGTGCCGGTCATGGAGGCCCGGGAGACCATGCGCTGGCCGGACGCGTATCCCGCCGTCGCGGCCCGGGTGGGGGTTCCGGTCCGCTTCACCTTCGCGGAACAGGAGCTGTGGTGGAGGACCGACGGCGCGGCTCTGGAGGAACTCCTGAGTCCGCTGTCCCGGGCCGCGGAGGCCGTCCGCCAGCCCGATTCCGGCCATAACATCAGTCTCGGCTGGGCCGCCCGCACCTACCACCTGCGGGTCCTCGCCTTCCTGGAGGAGCGCCTGCTCGCCGGCGACGCGGCTCTCACCGCCCCCGTGGCGACGCCCTGACCGCTACCTGAACAAGGTTGACGCGGATCTGACATAAAGCCCGTTGACCCGTGGATCGGCATCAATGAGGCTTTTCGTGAGCATCCCGAGACGTGTAACGAATCCGTCATACCGGGGCACGTCACCTCGTTCTGCCTGCACTCGCTTTGATTCATAAGATTCATCCGAAAAGGAACACACATGAGTGACGTGAAGGACCTGGTCCAGGTCGCCGGCATCATCGACGCCGAGGAGGCCGCTCTGCTGGCCGAGGAGGGCGTCGACTGGTTCGGCTTCCCGCTCCGCCTCCCGTCGGGCAAGGACGACATCTCCGAGGCCGCGGCCACGGAGATCATCGCCGGCCTGACCGCGCCTCAGGAGGGCGTCCTCATCAGCTACATGACGGATGCCGACGAGATCAGCGCCTTCACCACCCAGCTCGGGGTGAAGGCCGTCCAGCTCCACGGCGACGTCGAGCCGGAGCAGCTGCGCAAGCTCAAGGCCAACCGCCCGGACCTCTACGTGCTCAAGAGCCTGGTCGTGAAGGAGGACAACGCCGAGGAGCTGCTCCAGCTCGTCGACGAGGTCGCGGACGTGGTGGACATGTTCATCACCGACACCTTCAACCCGGCCACCGGTGCCAAGGGCGCCACCGGCCTCACCCACGACTGGAACGTCAGCGCCGAGCTCGTGCGCCGTTCGCCCAAGCCCCTGATGATGGCCGGCGGCCTGAGCCCGGAGAACGTCGCCGACGCGATCCGCTTCGTCAAGCCCGCCGCCGTCGACGCCCACAGCCTCCTGGAGGGCACCGACCGTCGCAAGGACCGCGCCAAGGTCGCGAAGTTCGTGGCCGAGTCGCGCCGCGCGTTCGCCGAGATCGCGGGCTCCTGACCGCGGCACCCCACCATGCGGTTGCGGCCGCCCGGGACCTCCTGGGCCCCGGGCCCGGCCGCAGCCCGTCTCCACCGACCGACGAGAAGCAGGTTCTCATGGCGACCGGCCACCACAACGTCCACCCGCTGCCGCAGACCAACCAGCTCCGGGCCATGCACACGATCATCCGCGACCGCGACGCGTCGCGTGCGGACTTCGTGTTCTACTCCCGGCGCATCATCCGGCTCCTGCTCGAATCGGCCCTCGACCAGCTGCCGTTCGACAAGCAGAAGGTCGTCACGCCGGTCGGCGAGACCTACGAAGGGCTCACGTTCGGCCCGAAGCTGTGCGCCGTGCCCGTGATCCGGGCCGGTGACTCCATGGTGGACGAACTGCGCGAGGTCGTGCCGAACATCCCCATCGGCAAGGTCCTCATCCAGCGGGACAAGACCACCAAGCTCCCGCACCTCCTCTACCAGCACCTGCCGGCCGACATCGCGGACCGGCACGTCCTGCTCCTGGAGCCGATGCTCGCCACGGGCGGCAGCGCCAACGCCGCCATCGGCGTGCTCCTCGAAGCGGGCGTCCGCGAGGAGAACATCGTCTTCGTCAACTTCCTCGCCGCCCCCGAGGGCATCGCCGCGGTCCACCGCCGGTACCCGGCGGTCAAGATCGTCACCTCCTCGGTCGAGGAACGCCTCAACGAGCACGCGTTCATGATCCCGGGCATCGGCGACTTCGGTGACCGCTTCTTCGGTACGACCGACTCGGGCGCCGCCCGATGAAGAGCTCCCGCACCCTGGCTGACTCCGCCCTCACGGCGTTGGCGCCCGCGATCTGGGGTTCGACGTACCTGGTCACCACGGAACTGCTGCCCGAGGGACGCCCCCTGCTGGCGGCGGTGCTCCGCGCCCTGCCCGCCGGCCTGATCCTGGTGCTCTTCGGCCGGACGCTGCCCAAGGGAATCTGGTGGTGGCGGGCCCTGGTCCTGGGCGTCCTGAACATCGGCGCCTTCTTCTACCTGCTCTTCGTCGCCGCCTACCACCTGCCGGGTGGTGTCGCCGCGCTGGTGATGTCCATCCAGCCGATGATCGTGCTGCTGCTCGGCGCCGTCCTGCTGAAGGAGAAGATCAAGCGGATCCACCTGGCGGCCTGTGCGCTCGGCGCGGCCGGTGTGGCGCTGCTCGTCCTCCAGCCGAACGCCGGGCTGAACACCACCGGTGTCATCGCCGGCCTGCTGGGCGCGCTCAGCATGGCCTCCGGCATCGTGCTGACCAAGCGCTGGGGACGCCCCGAGGGCGTCGGCCTGCTGCCCTTCACGGGCTGGCAGCTGAGCGTCGGCGGTCTGGTCCTGCTCCCGATCGCGCTGATCGGCGAGGGCCTGCCCGACGAGATCACCGGCAAGAACGTCTGGGGCTTCCTCTACCTCGGCGTCATCGGGGCCCTGTTCGCCTACGCGATCTGGTTCCGCGGCGTGCAGCGCCTGCCCGCCCTGGCCGTTTCGTTCCTGAGCTTCGCCTCCCCCCTGGCGGCCACCCTGCTCGGCTACTTCGTCCTCGACCAGTCGCTCTCGCCGCTCCAGATCGTCGGAGCGCTGATCGTCGTCGGCGCGGTGTTCCTGGCCCAGCCGCGGCCGGGCCGCAAGAAGCCCGAGCCCGAGCCCGAGCCCGGGGCGGCCCACCGGACCCCGCGGGAATCCGTCGAGGCGTAACGCCCCGACGGCCTCCCGCCCGAGACTCCCCGCCGGGCCCCTTCCCCCCTGGGCACGGGCGGGGAGAGGTGGTGGCACACCGCGGTCTCCCCCGTCCGCGGTGTGCCGCCCMCCCCCCCCCACGACAGACCAGAACGCGCACCACTTCCGTGAAAGGACCGAGACCGTGCCGCACGTCCACGTCAGGCACTACCCGAGGAACTTCACGGACGAGCAGCTCAGGGCCATCGACGAAGCGGTCACCGCCGCTGTGACGAGCACCTTCGCCACCGGGGAGGACACCGTCTCGATCTCCCTTGAGCCGGTCACACCGGAGGACTGGGAGAGCCAGGTCCTCGCCGAGATAGCGGCCCGCCGGGACGAGCTGATCAAAGCGCCCGGCTACTGGAACGAGAGTTGAGAGAGCCCCGATGAGCGCAAGCAACGGCATCCCCGTCGTCTACACCGAGGAGGTCCGCGAGGCCCTCCACGAGGGCGCGGCCGTCGTCGCCCTGGAGAGCAACGTCATCACGCACGGCCTGCCCTACCCGGACAACGCGGCCACCGCCCGCAAGGTGGAGGACGCCGTACGGGCCGGTGGCGCCGTGCCCGCGACGATCTGCATCGAGGCCGGTGAGATCCGGGTCGGCATGAGCGACTCCGACATCGAGCGCTTCGCCTCCCTGCCCGGCATCCCCAAGGTGTCCAGCCGGGACCTGCCGGTCGTACTGGCGCAGGGCGGCCTCGGTGCCACCACCGTGGCCACCTCCGTGGTCGCCGCCGAGCTCGCGGGGATCCCGTTCTTCTCGTCCGCCGGCATCGGCGGCGTGCACCGGGGCGCCCAGGACACCTGGGACGTCTCCTCGGACCTCATCCAGTTCACCCGCTCCAAGGTCGCCGTCGTCTGCGCGGGCGCGAAGATGATCCTCGACCTCGGTCTGACCCTGGAGTACCTGGAGACGCAGTGCGTCCCCGTCGTCGCCTACCGCTCGGACGACTTCCCCGCCTTCTACTGCCGTACGAGCGGCCACAAGGCGCCCCACCGCCTGGACGACGAGCAGGTCATCGCCCGCGCCGTCGAGGCCCACTGGGCCCTCGGCAACAACAGCTCCTTCCTGATCACCACCCCGGTCAGGGAGGAGGACGCCATCGACTCCACCGAGGTGGACACGGCCATCCGCGCCGCGGTCGCCGAGGCCACCCGTGACGGGGTGTCGGGCCAGGCCATCACCAAGTACCTGATGCGCGCCGTCGACGCGGCGACCGAGGGCCGTTCGGCCAAGGCCAACATGGCCGTCCTCGCCTCCTGCGCCGAGGCGGCCGGCCGGCTGGCCGTCGCCCACTCCCGCCACCTCGCCGAACGCGCGGGCCGCTGACCCGCCCCGCCCACAGGCGTTTTCCGTTCCACCACCGCACCACGCGTTGACCTCAGTCTGGAGAGACACATGTCCGAGAAGCTGTTCGAGCCGGTCACCCTGGGGAAGCTGGCCCTGAGCAACCGAGTGGTCATGGCGCCCATGTCCCGCAACCGGGCGACCGCCGAGGGCCTGGCCACCGACCTGATGGCCACCTACTACGGCCAGCGGGCCGGCGCCGGCCTGATCATCACCGAGGGCGTGCAGCCCAGCGCCGTGGGCCAGGGCTTCGGCAACAGCCCCGGTCTGCACACCCAGGAGCAGGCCGAGTCCTGGAAGCCCGTCACCGAGGCTGTGCACGCCGCCGGCGGCAAGATCGTGGTGCAGCTCATGCACGCCGGCCGCATCGGCCACCCCTCGCTGTACCCGAGCGGCCACCAGTCGGTCGCCCCGTCCGCCGTCGCCGCGGCCGGCCAGGCCTACGGCCCCGAGGGTCCGCTGGACTACCCGGAGCCGCGCGCCCTGACGGTCGAGGAGATCGCCGAGGTCGTCAAGGAGCACGCGGACGCCGCCGAGCTCGCCATCGAGGCGGGCTTCGACGGTGTCGAGGTCCACGCGGGCAACGGCTTCCTGCTCCACCAGTTCCTGGCGGAGAACAGCAACCAGCGCACCGACCAGTACGGCGGCTCGGTCGAGAACCGCGTCCGCTTCGCGATCGAGGTGATCGAGGCGGTCTCCGAGCGCATCGGCGCCGACCGCGTCGGCGTGCGCATCTCGCCGTCGAACCCGTACAACGACATCGTCGAGGGCGACACCCACGCCCTCTACGAGGCGCTCGTCGCGGCCCTCCCGCCGGTGGCCTTCCTGCACATCCTGGAGGGCGGCAACCGCGACCACATCACCGCCCTGCGCGCGCAGTGGACCGGCACGATCATCCTGTGCCCGCACCCGGAGAACGGCGTCCCGGTCTCGGCCGAGATCGCCACCGAGGCGCTGGAGACCGGTGTCGCCTGCGCGGTCGCCTTCGGCTCGGCCTTCCTCGCCAACCCGGACCTGACCGAGCGCATCCGCACCGGCGCCGCGCTGGCCGAGGCCGACCAGAGCAAGTTCTACGGCGGCGACCACACCGGTTACACCGACTACCCGACGCTGGCCGAGGCCGGCGCGGCGTGAGCGAGACCGGGCAGATGCTGCTGTTCTCGGGGCGCGCACACCCCGAGCTGGCCGAGGCGATCGCCGCCGAGCTGGGCACGACGCTGGTCCCGACGAAGGCGATCGACTTCGCCAACGGCGAGATCTACATCCGCTACCACGCCTCCGTGCGCGGCGCGGACTGCTTCGTGGTCCAGAGCCACACGGCGCCGATCAACAAGTCGATCATGGAACAGCTGATCATGATCGACGCGCTGAAGCGGGCCTCGGCCCGCAGCATCACCGTGATCCTGCCGTTCTACGGGTACGCCCGCCAGGACCGCAAGCACAGCGGCCGGGAACCCATCTCGGCCCGCCTGGTGGCGGACCTGCTCAAGACGGCCGGCGCGGACCGGATCCTCACGGTGGACCTGCACGCCGACCAGATCCAGGGGTTCTTCGACGGCCCCGTGGACCACCTCTTCGCCATGCCGGTCCTCGCGGACTACATCGGCTCCAAGGTGGACCGCGAGGACCTGACCGTGGTCTCGCCCGACGCCGGCCGCGTGCGCGTGGCGGACGGCTGGTGCGACCGGCTGGGCGCCCCGCTCGCGATCGTCCACAAGAGGCGCGACAAGGACGTGGCCCACCAGGTCACGGCCCACGAGGTGGTCGGCGACGTGCGCGACCGCGTGTGCGTACTGGTCGACGACATGATCGACACCGGCGGGACCATCTGCGCCGCGGCCGACGCCCTCTTCGCCCAGGGGGCGAAGGACGTCATCGTGGCGGCCACGCACGGGGTGCTCTCCGGCCCCGCCGCGGACCGGCTGAAGAACTCCCGCGTCAGCGAGTTCGTCTTCACGGACACCCTGCCGGTGCCCGGGGCGCTCGGACTGGACAAGGTCACCGTCCTGTCCATCGCCCCGCTCATCGCCGGAGCCTCTCGCGAGGTCTTCGAGAACGGATCAGTGACCCGGCTCCTCCAGAGCCGGTGAACGCCCGGACGGACGGGCCGACGGGGGCCCGTCCGTCCGTTGGGGGAGGGCGGCCGCACGCACCGCGCCGTTCCGGTCATCCCGGGTGGTGAGGCTCCGGCCTCGCGCCCTCGTTCTTCGGTTTTCCCGGCCGGACAGTCTTCCGGCCTCCCGACGCCCACCGTGCCGCGGCGTCCGCCTCCCGGCGGACCCGCTCTCCACGCGCGGGTGAGGTGTCGCATCGCGGGCTCACCGACACACCGGGGCCCAGTACGGGGCGTTTCGTACGCGCCCGTTGCTCCACAACGGAACGTAAGGAAGCGGGAAATGACTCTTCAGGAGACCAGCGTGCTCGAGCCCACCCTGCGCGGCACCACCACGTTGCCCGACCTGCTGGCGAAGCGGGTCGCGGAGCACCCCGAGGCGACCGCCGTCGCCTACCGGGACGAGAAGCTCACCTACCGTGAGCTGGCGTCCAGAAGCTCCGCCCTCGCCGAGTACCTCAGACACCTCGGGGTCTCGACGGACGACTGCGTCGGCCTCTTCGTCGAGCCGTCCATCGACCTGATGGTCGGCGCCTGGGGCATCCTGTCCGCCGGCGCCGCCTACCTGCCGCTGTCCCCGGAGTACCCCGAGGACCGGCTGCGCTACATGATCGAGAACAGCCAGGCGAAGATCATCCTGGCGCAGCAGCGCCTGGTCTCCCGCCTGCGCGAACTGGCCCCGCAGGACGTCAAGGTCGTCACCCTGCGCGAGTCCGAGGCGTTCGTCCTGCCCGAGGGCCAGGTGGCCCCGGCCATCGAGGGCGCCCGCCCCGACAGCCTCGCCTACGTCATCTACACCTCCGGCAGCACGGGCAAGCCGAAGGGCGTGATGATCGAGCACCACAGCATCGTCAGCCAGCTCGGCTGGCTGCGCGAGACCTACGGCATCGACCGCAGCAAGACCATCCTGCAGAAGACCCCGATGAGCTTCGACGCCGCCCAGTGGGAGATCCTCTCCCCGGCCAACGGCGCCACCGTCGTCATGGGCGCCCCCGGCGTCTACGCCGACCCCGAGGGCCTCATCGAGACCATCGTCAAGTACGGCGTGACCACCCTCCAGTGCGTCCCCACCCTGCTCCAGGGCCTGCTCGACACCGAGAAGTTCCCCGAGTGCACCTCCCTGCAGCAGATCTTCAGCGGCGGCGAGGCCCTCTCCCGCCTGCTGGCGATCCAGACCACGCAGGAGATGCCCGGCCGCGCCCTGATCAACGTCTACGGGCCCACCGAGTGCACCATCAACTCCTCCTCGTACGCGGTCGACCCCGCCGAGCTGGACGAGGCGCCGCAGTCCATCTCCATCGGCGCCCCGGTGGCCGACACCGAGTACCACATCCTCGGCAGGGAGAACCTCAAGCCCGTCGGCATCGGGGAGATCGGCGAGCTGTACATCGGCGGCGGCCAGCTGGCGCGCGGCTACCTGCACCGCCCCGACCTGACCGCCGAGCGCTTCCTGGAGATCGAGCTCACCGAGGGCGCCGGGCCCACCCGCCTGTACAAGACGGGTGACCTGGGCCAGTGGAACCCGGACGGCACCGTGCAGTTCGCCGGCCGCGCCGACAACCAGGTCAAGCTGCGCGGCTACCGCGTCGAGCTGGACGAGATATCCCTGGCGATCGAGAACCACGACTGGGTGCGCAACGCCGCCGTCATCGTCAAGAACGACGGCCGCACCGGCTTCCAGAACCTCATCGCCTGCGTCGAGCTCAGCGAGAAGGAAGCCGCCCTGATGGACCAGGGCAACCACGGCTCCCACCACGCCTCGAAGAAGAGCAAGCTCCAGGTCAAGGCGCAGCTGTCCAACCCGGGCCTGCGCGACGACGCCGACCTCGCCGGCCGCACCGCCTACGACCTGCCGGGCGCCGAGCCGACCCCCGAGCAGCGCAGCCGCGTCTTCGCCCGCAAGACGTACCGCTTCTACGAGGGCGGCGCGGTCACCGAGGCCGACCTGCTGGCGCTCCTCGGCGGACAGGTCCCCGCGGCCTACTCGCGCAAGGCCGCCGACCTGGCGCCCGCCGAACTGGGCCAGATCCTGCGCTGGTTCGGCCAGTACCTCAGCGAGGAACGGCTGCTGCCCAAGTACGGCTACGCCTCCCCGGGCGCGCTGTACGCGACGCAGCTGTACTTCGAGCTGGAGGGCGTCGGCGGGCTGAAGCCGGGCTACTACTACTACCAGCCGCAGCGCCACCAGCTGGTCCTGATCAGCGAGAAGGCCGCCACCGGCAAGCCCACCGCCCACATCCACTTCATCGGCAAGCGCGGCGGCATCGAGCCGGTCTACAAGAACAACATCCAGGAGGTCCTGGAGATCGAGACCGGCCACATCGTCGGCCTCTTCGAGCAGGTGCTGCCGTCCTACGGCCTCGACATCCGCGACCTGGCGTACGAGCCGGCCGTCCGCGACCTGCTGGACGTGCCCGAGGAGGACTTCTACCTGGGCACCTTCGAGCTGGTCCCGCACGCGGGCCGGCGCGAGGACCACGCCGAGGTCTACGTCCAGACGCACGGCAGCAAGGTCGCGAACCTCCCCGAGGGCCAGTACCGCTACGCGGACGGCACACTCACCCGCTTCTCGGACGACATCGTCCTCAAGAAGCAGGTCATCGCGATCAACCAGTCGGTGTACCAGGCCGCCAGCTTCGGCATCTCGGTGATCAGCCGCGCCCCCGAGGAGTGGATGCACTACGTCACCCTCGGCAAGAAGCTCCAGCACCTGATGATGAACGGCCTCGGCCTGGGCTTCATGTCCTCGGGCTACAGCTCGAAGACCGGCAACCCGCTGCCGGCCTCGCGCCGGATCGACTCCGTCCTGCACGCCAACGGCGTCGAGAGCGGTCCGTCGTACTTCTTCGTCGGCGGCCGGGTCAGCGACGAGCAGCTCGGCCACGAGGGCATGCGCGAGGACAGCGTCCACATGCGCGGTCCGGCGGAGCTGATCCGTGACGACCTCGTCAGCTTCCTGCCGGACTACATGATCCCGAACCGGGTCGTGGTGTTCGAGCGGCTGCCGCTGTCCGCCAACGGCAAGATCGACGTGAAGGCGCTGGCCGTCTCGGACCAGGTCAACGCCGAGCTCGTGGAGCGCCCCTTCGTCGCCCCGCGCACCGAGACCGAGAAGGAGATCGCGGAGGTCTGGGCCAAGTCCCTGCGCCGCGAGAGCGTCTCGGTCCAGGACGACTTCTTCGAGTCGGGCGGCAACTCGCTGATCGCCGTCGGCCTCATCCGCGAGCTCAACTCGCGCCTGGGCGTCTCCCTGCCGCTGCAGTCCGTCCTGGAGTCCCCCACGGTCGAGAAGCTCGCCCGCCGCCTGGAGCGCGAGGTCGCGCAGGAGTCCTCCCGCCTGGTGCGCCTGCACGCCGAGACCGGCAAGGACCGCCCGGTGCTGTGCTGGCCGGGCCTGGGCGGCTACCCGATGAACCTGCGCACCCTGGCCGGCGAGATCGGCCTCGGCCGCTCGTTCTACGGCATCCAGGCGCACGGGATCAACGAGGGCGAGGCCCCGTACGCGACCATCACCGAGATGGCCAAGGCCGACATCGAGGCCATCAAGGAGCTCCAGCCGAAGGGCCCCTACACCCTGTGGGGCTACTCCTTCGGCGCCCGCGTCGCCTTCGAGACCGCCTACCAGCTGGAGCAGGCGGGCGAGAAGGTCGACAACCTCTTCCTGATCGCCCCGGGCTCGCCGACCGTGCGCGCCGAGAACGGCAAGGTGTACGGCCGTGAGGCGTCCTTCGCCAACCGCGCCTACACGACCATCCTCTTCTCGGTGTTCACCGGCACCATTTCGGGCCCGGACCTGGAAAGGTGCCTGGAATCCGCCACGGACGAGGAGTCCTTCGCCGGGTTCATCAGCGAGCTGAAGGGAATCGACGTCGACCTGGCGAAGCGGATCATCTCGGTCGTGGGCCAGACCTACGAATTCGAGTACTCGTTCCGTGAGCTGGCCGAGCGCACGCTCGACGCGCCGGTGACCATTTTCAAGGCCCGCGGCGACGACTACTCGTTCATCGAGAACAGCAACGGCTATTCCGCCGAGCCGCCGACGGTCATCGACCTCGACGCCGACCACTACAGCCTGCTCCGCACCCCGGACATCGGTGAGCTGGTCAAGCACATCCGGTACCTGCTCGGAGAGTAAGGGAGAGCCGGTCAGGGAACACGGCCGCCCCGTCGGAGAAATCCGGTGGGGCGGCCGTTTTTTTGCGTTTCCGGACGCGTACGGCAGGAAGCTGCGAAAAGCATTCCGAATTCTGACGCAAGTTGACGGCGCCCTGACATCCGGTCGGTTGACGTGCGTCTGAGGACTGGAAGAGACTTCTTATAATCCAGGCGGACCGCCCCCCCATCACCGCATAGCCGACTCCGTCGACGACCGTTCGGAAATTGCCGCCGTCTTTCTGACGAGGAGTTATCACCCATGCGTTTCCAGCTCATCGGACCATTCGAGATCGTCACGGACGACGGCAGGACCTACCGGCCCGGTACCCCCAAGGTCTGCCAGACGCTGGCCCTGCTGCTGACGCGGCCGGGCGAGATCGTGACGGCCGACGCGCTCATCCAGGAGCTGTGGGGCGAGACGCCTCCGCGCAGCGCCGTCACGACGCTCCAGACGTACGTCTACCACGCCCGCCGGATGTTCGCGCAGGAGGAACTGGCACCCGCCGGCCGCTGCCTGATCGTCACCAGCCCGCCCGGCTACTCGATCCAGGTGGAGGACGACGAGATCGACATCCGGATCTTCGAGAAGCTCGTCTCGCGGGCCCGGACCGAGCTGGCGGCGGACGAACCCCTCACGGCGCTGGCCACCGTCCGCGAGGCGCTCGACCTGTGGCGCGGGCCCGCCCTGTCGGGCATCCCGACCGGCGACGCGCTGAGCGGTCACGTCGTCCACCTGGAGGAGCTGCGCATCCGGGCCTTCGAGATCCGCATCGCCTGCGAGGAACAGCTGGGCTGGCACCGCGAGTCCATCCCCGAGCTGCGCCGGCTGACCAACGACTACCCGCTCAACGAGTGGTTCCACAGCCGGCTCATCGGCACCCTCGGCGCCGCCGGGCGGCGTGCGGAGGCCCTCCAGGCCTACCAGAAGGTCCGCAGGCTCCTCGCCGACGAGCTGGGACTGGAGCCGTCGCGGGAGCTCAAGCAGCTCCAGGCGCGGCTGCTGGCCCCCGTGCCGGTGCCGCCGCAGGCCGCGGCGCCGGTTCCGGCGCGCTCGGGGGTCTGACCGCGGGCCCGGCTCAGCCCCCGTAGGGACGCGCGGTGCGTCCCTCGCGCAGGGTGACGCCCCACCAGGCGAGCTGGTCCAGCAGGACGGAGGCGGCCTTGCCGCTGCCGTCCTCGTCGTGGGGGCGGCCCTCCTCGTCGAACCGCTCCCAGGCGTTGTGGAAGCTGACGGTGTCGCGCATCGTGACGGCGTGCAGTTCGGCGAAGACCTGCCGCAGCTGCTCGACGGCACGGTGGCCGCCGGCCATCCCGCCGTAGGAGACGAAGCCGACCGGCTTGGCCCGCCAGCCGGCGTAGACGTGGTCCAGGGCCAGCTTGAGCGAGGCCGGGTAGCCGTGGTTGTACTCCGGGGTGACCACCACGAACGCGTCCAGGGCCGCGACCCGTTCGGCGAGGCGAGGGGTCAGGCCGGGCGCCGGCGGTTCGAGCGTGAGTCTGAGCTCCTCGACGAGTTCCGGTTCGGCCAGGTCGATGACGTGGATCTCCATGTCCTCGCGGCCGGCGGCCTCGGAGAGGAACCAGCGGGAGACCGTGTCGGCGAAACGGCCGGTGCGGACGCTGGCGATCAGGACGCCTACCTTGAGCGGGCTGACGGACATGGCAGTACCTCTTCCACCGGGTGACTGGGGGGCCTCGCGGCCCGGTGATCCAGAACGTATGACCTCAAGTCGACTTGAGGTCAAGCGGTGGGCGGAAGGGTCCGCAGCCGCCGGACCGGGCCCTCACGGCGTCCCTCCAGCGGCCCGAGACGGCACCGGCGGAATGTGGACGCGCAACGGGCGTCGGAGAAGGAACGGGGGCAACGGGTGGAACTCGACGGCAGGGTGGCCGTGGTCACCGGCGGGACGAAGGGCCTGGGGCTCAGGATCACCGAGGCGTTCGTCGCCGAGGGAGCCCGGGTCGTCGTCGCCGCCCGGGGGGTGGAGGGCGCTCGGGAGGCCCTGGCGCCCCTCGGGGACCGTGCCGTCTTCCACCGGGCCGACGTACGCGACCCGGGGTCCGTCCGGGCGCTGATGGACGGCGCCGCGGAGCGGTTCGGCGGGATCGACGTCCTGGTGGCCAACGCAGGGGTGAGCCGCCCCGGGCCCCTCGCGGGGCTGTCGGCCGGCGACTGGGCCGAGGCGGTCGACACCAACCTGGGCGGCCTCTTCCACTGCGTCCAGGCGGCGGTGCCGCACCTGGAGCGCAGCCCGGCGGGCCGGATCATCGCCCTGTCCTCCGCCCTGGCCTCCCGCCCCACGCCGGGCGCCGCCCCGTACTGCGCCACCAAGGCGGCGGTGGAGATGTTCAGCAAGGTGGCCGCGCTGGAGCTGGCCCCGAAGGGCATCACCGTCAACTGCCTGTCGCCCGGGTTCATCGACGAGGGCATGGGGCGGCGGCTGAAGCAGAACCCGCAGGTGTGGAGCCGGTACGCGCCCAAGGTCTCGGTGGGCCGGATGGGCCGGGGCGAGGAGGTCGCCGGCGCCGCCGTCTACCTCGCGGGGGCGGGCGCCTCCTACGTCAACGGCCACGTCCTGGAGGTCAACGGCGGCCTGGGCTGGTGACCCGCCCGGGGTCGGACCGCCGGGCCTTCCGGTCCCCCCGCGGCCTCCGGACTCCCGGACTCCCGGCCTCCGGACTCCCGGACTCCCGGGCTCCCGGGCTCCCGGACTCCCGGGCTTCCGGTCCCCGGCCCCGCGGGCTCACGGACCCCTCAGACCCCGGCGCGGCGCTCGGCGAACCGGCGGGTCCGGCCCTCCGCGAAGTCCCGGGCGTGGTGCAGGGTCGCCGTGCTGTTGGTGCTCAGCGCCGTGCGCACGTAGGCGCGGGCGTCCTCCACCGTCGCGGCGGGGCCCAGCACCCGCGCGATGTTGGCGGTGTTGAGGGTGACCGTGTGCTGGGAGGAGGCCAGGACGCCGCCCTCGCCGTCCTCGGTGAACGTCCAGTACCCCGTGTGCAGGCTCATCAGCGCGGGCAGGGTCGTCTGCTTGTAGGCGATCCGCTCGTACGGGAAGGTCACCCGGTAGGACTTGGTGGTGTGCACCGACCCGTCCTTCGCGCGGGTGTCCATCTCCAGCTCCTGGAGGCCGGGGGTGTCCTCGGTGAGCCGGACGACCGCCACGTGGGGCAGCCGCTCGGGCCACAGGTCCGCCTCGTTGACGAAGTCGAAGACGTCCGAGGCGGAGCCCTCGACGCGCACCGTGTCCTCGAAGGAGAAGGTCAGGTCCTCGGTGGCATGGGCGTGCTCGACGTTGGTCTTGAGCGCGTCCAGCTCGGAGCGGGAGTTGCGGTCGACGGCCCGGTCGATCCAGGCCAGGCTCTCGGGGTCGTCGTCGACGGCCCGGTAGTCGTGCAGCAGCCGCACCCGCGAGGAGGCCGGCGACAGCGGCTCGATGATCCACGTTCCGCCCATGGCGGCGACCGGCGGGGCGGGGACCTCCTGGCGGAAGGTGATCGTCAGCCGCTCCGGGTCCAGGGTCCGCCGGGAGGTCCAGTTCTTGGGCTCGCCGTTGGCGGTGGCCCAGATGCGGATGCGCTCCTCGTTGCCGCCGAGCGGGGTGTGGTCCACGTAGATGGTCGGGGGGAAGATCCGCGGCCAGTTGCGGACCTCGGCGATCAGGCGGTACACGGCGGCGGCCGGGGCGGAGACCGTGATCTCGTGCTCCACTTCGCGGGGGCCGGGCTGCGGCATGGTCGTGCTCCTCGGAATCGGGTTTCGTGATCGGGTGCGTCCGGCCGTACGCGCGGGCGTACGGGGACGGGGCTCAGAAGTTGCCGAGGCCGCCGCAGACGTTGAGGGCCTGCGAGGTGATGGAGGCGGCGGTGTCGGAGGCGAGGTAGCCCACCAGTCCGGCGACCTCCTGCGGGGTCGAGTAGCGGCCGAGCGGGATCTTCGCCTGGAACTTCTCCAGCACCGCCTCCTCGGAGGTCCCGTAGGCGGCGGCGTAGCCCTGGCGCACGCGCTCGGCCATCGGGGTCTCGACGTAGCCGGGGCAGACGGCGTTGACGGTGATGCCCGTCGGGGCCAGCTCGTTGCCCAGCGCCTTGGTGAAGCCGACCACGCCGTGCTTGGACGCCGAGTAGGGGGCGCCCAGGACCACGCCCTGCTTGCCCGCGGTGGAGGCGATGTTGATGATGCGGCCGCGGTTCTTGGCCCGCAGGCCACCGGTGTTCAGGGCCTCGCGGGTGACCCGGAAGACACTGGTCAGATTGGTCTCGATGACGTCGTCCCACAGCTCGTCCGCGAGGTCGGCGGTGACCCCGCCGCCCGAGCSCCCGGCGTTGTTGACGACGACGTCGAGGGTGCCGAAACGGGCGACGGCCGCCTCGATCCACGCCCGGACGCCCTCGCCGCTGCGGACGTCGACGCTCGCGCCGTCCACCTCCAGGCCCTCGGCGGTGAGCTCCTTCACCGTGCGCTCGACGTTGTCCGCGTCCCGGGCACCGATGAAGACCCGGTGTCCCGAAGCGGCGAGCGTACGGGCCACCTCCAGCCCGATTCCGCTGGTCGCCCCGGTGACGACGGCAACACGCTTGGTCTGGTCCGGCATGAGAACTCCTCGGCGAAATCGACGGGTGACGCACGCGGAGACTCCGGTACGGCGGTGGAGGGGGGCTCGAAGGGCCCTGGTACCCGGCGCGCACCGGCCCCGGCCGGACCCGAGCCGGCGCCCCGCGCACCCCGCGCCCGGCCGCCGGACCACCGGCTCTCCATCAGGGGTCGAGCGGGTGTCCACAAGCTCGACGCGACACCGCACGCGAGAGGCGACCATGATCAATCTCTTCCAGCCGCAGGTCGGAGCTGAGGAACTCGACGCGGTCGCCGGGGTGTTCGAGGACCGGCGGCTGGGCAACGGACGACGCACCGAGGCCTTCGAGGCGGCCTTCGCCGCCCACCTGGGCGTCCCCGCGGGCCACACCGTGTTCACCAGCTCGGGCGCCACGGCCCTGCACCTGGTCATGGAGACCCTCGGCCTGCGCCCCGGCGAGGAGGTCGTCCTGCCCTCCATCGGCGTCCCCGCCACCGCCGAGGCCATCGCCGCGCGCGGCGGCCGGCCGGTCTTCTGCGACGTGGACCGGCGCGGCCTCAACCCCTCCCTGGAGGACATCGAGGTCCACCTCGGCGACCGCACCCGGGCGGTGCTGCTGCTGCACTACGGAGGCCGGGCCGGCGACGTCGTACGGATCGCCGCCCGCTGCCGCGAACTCGGCGTCGTCCTCATCGAGGACGGCTCCTGCTCCCTGGCCTCCCGGGTCGGCGACCGCCCCGCCGGCACCTTCGGCGACCTCGCCGTCTGGAGCTTCGACGCGGGCCGGGTCCTGGTCACCGGCGACGGGGGCATGGTCTACGCCAAGGACCCCGAGCGGGCCGCGCGCACCCGCCACCTCGCCCGCCACGGCCTGGTCCGCGCCAGCGGCTTCGGCCACGGCACGCCGCCCTGCGGGCCGGGCGAACCGGACCTGCCCGAATACGGCCGCGGCATCCTCGGCAACGACCTGACGGCCGCCATCGGCTCCGTACAGCTCCGCCGGCTCCCGGAGATGATCGAACGGCGCAAGGAGATCGCGGACCAGTACGACCGGCTGCTCGAAGGGACCGAGGGGCTGCTGACGCCGCCGCCGCTGCCCGAGGACCACGAGTCCACCGAGTGCCTCTACTGGGTGCAGATGGACCCGGCCATCCGCGCCGGGGTCGTCGCCGACCTCCTCGCCGAGGAGATCTACACCACCTCCCACCACGCCCCCCTGCACCGGTTCCCGGCCGACGGCCCCGAGGAGGCGCCGGCCACGCTCCCCTCCTGCGACTGGGCGGTCGACCGCACCGTGCGCCTGCCCCTGCACCCCGGTCTGACCGACGCCGACGTACGCACCGTCACCGACGCCCTGCGCGCGTCGGTGCGGGCCCGGCACCGCACCGAAGAAGGACTCACCGTGAAGGACACCCCATGAGCCGCCGCGTCGTCATCACCGGGATCGGCGTCGTCGCGCCCGGGGGAGTGGGCACCGGGCAGTTCTGGGCCCGGCTCACCTCCGGGCGCACCGCCACCCGCGCCATCAGCCTCTTCGACGCCACCGGATACCGCTCCCGGATCGCGGCCGAGGTCGACTTCGACCCGCTCGCCCACGGGTTCACCCCCGAGGAGGCCGCGCGCCTGGACCGGGCAGCGCAGTTCGCCCTCGTCGCCGCCGACGAGGCCCTCCTCGACAGCGGCCTGGACACCTCGGCGCTGGACCCGGCCCGTACCGGGGTCTCCCTGGGCAGCGCCGTCGGCTGCACCACCGGCCTCGACACCGAGTACGACGCCGTCAGCCGGGGCGGATCCACCTGGCAGGTCGACCACACCCTCGCCGTCCCGCACCTGTTCGACTACTTCGTGCCCAGCTCGCTCGCGGCCGAGGTGGCCTGGCGGGTGTCGGCGCAGGGGCCCGTCGCCCTGGTCTCCACCGGCTGCACCTCCGGGCTGGACTCCATCGGGCACGCCGTCGAGCTGATCCGCGAGGGCAGCGCCGACGTGATGGTCACCGGGGCCACCGAGGCCCCCGTCTCCCCCATCACCGTCGCCTGCTTCGACGCCATCAAGGCCACCTCCCCGAACAACGAGGACCCGGAGACCGCCTCCCGCCCCTTCGACGCCACCCGCAACGGGTTCGTCCTCGGCGAGGGCTCGGCCGTCCTGGTCCTGGAGGAGCTGGAGAGCGCCCGCCGGCGCGGCGCGACCGTCTACGCGGAGATCGCCGGTTTCGCCAGCCGCGGCAACGCCTACCACATGACCGGGCTGCGCTCCGAGGGCGTCGAGATGGCCGAGGCGATCACCGTCGCCCTCGACGAGGCCCGCCTCGACCCCACCGCCGTCGACTACGTCAACGCGCACGGCTCCGGCACCAAGCAGAACGACCGCCACGAGACGGCCGCCTTCAAGCGCAGCCTCGGCGAGCACGCCCACGCGGTCCCGGTCAGCTCCATCAAATCGATGATCGGCCACTCGCTCGGCGCGATCGGCTCCCTGGAGGTGGCCGCCAGCGCCCTGGCCATCGCGCACCACACGGTCCCCCCGACCGCCAACCTGCGCACCCCGGACCCCCTGTGCGACCTGGACTACGTCCCGCTGACCGCGCGGGAGCACCGCACCGACACCGTGCTGAGCGTCGGCAGCGGCTTCGGCGGCTTCCAGAGCGCCATGATCCTGACCCGCCCGCGCCTGGGAGATGCCGCATGACCACGGACACCGTCACCGCCCCCGGGACCGCCGCCGCCCCCGCCGCCGGACCCGGGACCGGGCCGGCCGCGCCCGTCGTCACCGGCATCGGCGTCACCGCCCCCAACGGGCTGGGCACCGAGGCCTGGTGGGCCGCGGTGCTGCGCGGCGAGARCGGCATCCGCCCGCTCACCCGCTTCGAGTCCGACCGGTACCCGGCCAAGCTGGCCGGCGAGGTCCGCGACTTCGACGCCGCCGACCACCTCCCCGGCCGGCTCCTGCCGCAGACCGACCACGTGACCCGGCTCGCCCTCACCGCGGCCGACGAGGCCCTCGCCGACGCCGGCGTGGACCCGGCCGCCCTGCCCGACTACGCGGCGGGCGTCATCACCGCCAGCTCCGCGGGCGGCTACGAGTTCGGTCAGCGCGAGCTCCAGGCGCTGTGGAGCAAGGGCAGCCAGTACGTCAGCGCCTACCAGTCCTTCGCCTGGTTCTACGCCGTCAACAGCGGCCAGATCTCCATCAGGAACGGCCTGCGCGGCCCCAACAGCGTCCTGGTCAGCGAGCAGGCCGGCGGCCTCGACGCGGTGGCCCAGGCCCGACGCCAGCTCCGCAAGGGCACCCGGCTCCTCGTCACCGGCGGCATGGACTCCTCGCTCTGCCCCTGGGGCTGGGCCGCCCACCTCGCCGGCGGCGAACTCAGCACCCGCGAGGACCCGCGGCGGGCCTACCTGCCCTTCTCCGCCGACGCCGACGGGCACGTGGTCGGCGAGGGCGGCGCCCTGCTGATCCTGGAGGACGCGGCCGCCGCTCGCGAACGCGGCGCCACCGGCTACGGAACGGTGGCCGGGTACGCCGCCACCTTCGACCCGCGGCCCGGCTCGGGCGGCGCCCCCCGGCTCGGCGACGCCGCCCGCCAGGCCCTGCGCGAGGCCGGCGCCGCCCCGGACGAGGTCGACGTGGTCTTCGCCGACGCGGCGGGCCGGCGGGACGCCGACCGCGACGAGGCGCGGGCGATCGCCTCCCTCTTCGGGGAGTACGGGGTCCCGGTGACCGCGCCCAAGACCATGACGGGCCGCCTCGGGGCGGGCGGCGCCGCCCTCGACCTGGCCGCCGCGCTGCTGTCCCTGCGCGACGGGGTCATTCCGCCGACCGTCCACACCGGCCGGCCCGCCGCGGACTGTCCGGTCGACCTGGTGACCGGCCTTCGGCGCCCGGAGCGGCTGCGTACGGCCCTGGTCCTGGCCCGGGGGCGCGGCGGGTTCAACGCGGCCATGGTGGTCCGCGCCCCCTGAACGGCACCTCGCGCGGCCCCCGGCACCGGTACCGGCGCCGGGGGCCGGCGTGCGGGGGTCAGGAGCCGAGGGGGTCACCGCCGGGACGGAAGCGGTTGATGGCGTCGAGGTGCTGGGCGCGCAGCTCGTGGTCGCGGATGCCGAGGCCCTCTTCCGGGGCGAGGGCGAGGACGCCGACCTTGCCCTGGTGGAGGTTGCGGTGGACGTCGTAGGCTGCCTGCCCGGTGTCTTCCAGGGAGTAGACCTTGGACACAGGTAGCGGTTGTCGTACTCGTGCATGTAGCCGGAGGTGGAGGCGCAGGTGGTGATGGTGCCGCCCTTGCGGGTGACGTAGACGCTCGCGCCGAAGGTCTCGCGGCCGGGGTGCTCGAAGACGATGTCGATGTCCTCGCCGCCGGTCAGCTCGCGGATGCGCTTGCCGAAGCGCTTCCACTCCCTGGGGTCCTGGGTGTGCTCGTCCTTCCAGAACTTGTAGCCCTCGGCGTTGCGGTCGATGACCGCCTCGGCGCCCATCGCGCGGCAGATGTCGGCCTTCTCGGGGGAGGAGACGACGCAGATCGGGTTGGCGCCGCCGGCCAGGGCSARCTGGGTGGCGTAGGAGCCGAGGCCGCCGCTGGCGCCCCAGATCAGGACGTTGTCGCCCTGCTTCATCCCGGCACCGTTGCGGGAGACCAGCTGGCGGTACGCGGTCGAGTTGACCAGGCCCGGGGACGCGGCCTCCTC